>WAML01000250.1 GCA_015522345.1 Desulfurococcales archaeon | reverse complement strand
ATCTAATACAATGTATTTTTTATATGTATTGCCTAAAATATTCTTACATAGTTCTAATATACGTTGAAGGTACTTAATGTAATTTCGTTTATTACTTGTCTTAAGATTTCGTACAACAATGAAGTTGTTGTAATCTTCTAGTTTGAATTTACCTATTAAACAAGTTACACGTTCAACAGGATTCTTTGTTTTCCATCTCATTACTCTACTAGTTCCCCAAACAAATTCATTAAAATACTCTCCATTACATACTATTCTCTGTTGAATCGGTGTCTCGAATTCTAGGTCGAAGCTATTATACTGTTTAGGATAATATATGATTGTCAGTTCATCTATTCTCTCTATATTTACTTGGACAGGTTCTCCATCAGGTATGGAATTACATACTATGTCTTCTTCTCTAATAGTACACTTAGCTACAAGTTTTTGCACTATTGCATTACCTCCTAATAATACACTAAATTAAATAGCTTCCTTAGGTTATTTAATTTGTTAGGGATGATGATTTTGCCGAATACCGTAATATTTATGTGGAATCTCCCGAATTCTGACCTACTATAGCGGTGGAAATTAATGTATTGGCCTAAGCTAGTATTTATAGACTATGACCTTACTTTAATGGATAGTTTACTTGATTTCTATGAGGCAGTAAATAAGGCTAGAAAATTTTATGGTGATGAACCATATAGTTTTGATGAATTCTTTAAATTATTTGTAAGTGATAGAATTAGTTATGAAGCTGTTCCCAAGGGGGTTAGTGAAAGAGATTTTTGGAGATATTTTAGGAGAGTGTATATAACCAGGTATGGAAAACCTATGGATGGCGCACTGTATTTTCTTACAATACTGCATTCAATTAACACGTTAAATATTGTAGTAACTGGCCGCGAAATTCCATCTACTATTATATGGGATGAACTAAGAAGATTTGGTCTAGACTGGGCTGTAGATGAAGTCTACACTATATACGATATATCTATACTAGGCGGTGAAGAAGAGATCTTATTTGATAAGTCTTGGATTCTTAGATATGTATTAGAGAAACACGGTATTGATCCTTTGGATGCTGTTTCTATAGGTGATTATAAAACTGATGTATTGAGTAGTGCTAAAGTCGGTGTTCCATTTATAGGTTTGTCTCCTTATAGTGAGAGAAAGAAATCCCTTATAGAAAATGGAGCATGTAAAGTAGTTAATAATTTGTATGAAGTACTTACGGCTATATATGATATTTTTTACGGGAGAAGAAGTATGTGTAGTAAATAGTAGCAAGCGTTATCTAGTAGAGCTTTTATATTAAAGAATATTTGGTTAGGAAATAATTTAAAATACTATGTTGTCGAAATTAGTTAATAACCTAGCACAGTATATCTTCCATCATCATTTAATGTAACTAATCCTTCTTCAGCTAGAGTTATTAATGCTTTCCTTATTTTATCTTCACTGGCTAACCCTGATAGTATTGTATGTATTTCTCTTAGATTCATTGGTTTTTCTCTAAGAAGGTCTAGTATTATCGTCCTAAGTTCATCCTCGTTTGGAGCAGTCATTAGAACTACATCATCGTCTTCATATAGTTTTCTTAGTCTTATTTTATTTATGAAGTACCTAATTTCTTCATCTGTTAAATTAATGTTTCCTCCGAAACTCATTACATACCTACCTCCATGGCTCTAGAGTAACCACTAACATTATATCTATCTTAGTATAGGGTGGAATAACTTTTTTGCATCTCTTCTTATAATTTAAAGTGATCCTTATAGATATATGTTTTTATAAATAGTTATTTAATTGGTTGAGTAGAAATAGTGTAGGGTTTGAGTAGATAATGAGAGAGTATGCTATTGTACTACTGTATAGTCATTATAACAGGTATAGTGTTAATGCATTATGCGGTGTTATTGATGAAAATAATTTATATGATGTCTATCTAGTAAATGATTTAGTAGACATAATTAACTTAATACCCTACTTTGTTAATAAGTATAAGAGAGTTATTGTAGGGATAAGTTTTTCTACATATAATTTAGTTGATGACGTATTCCTGAAGAATATAAAATTAATTAATAGCCTAGAAAAACGTTATCGAGGAAGAATTTTAAGTGTTGCTGGAGGTCCTCATCCAAGTGGTGACCCTATAGGGTCTCTGTATAGTCTTGGGTTTAGTGTTGTAGTTATTGGAGAAGGCGAAGAAGCTTTTCCTGAACTAGCTAATAGTTATTTCATTAAAGGTTTTGATGGATTAGAGAGTGTTCGTGGTATTATGTATATGGTTTCTGGAGAACCTGTGTTTACGGGTAGGAGAAGGTTAGTAGAATTAGACAAGTATCCTCCTTTTCCCTATTGGAGGAATATATTTGGGCCTATAGAGATAACACGTGGTTGTCCTAATGGATGTTATTATTGTCAAGTAAGCTATCTTCATGGTTTTTATCAGAGGAATAGGAGTGTTGATAATATAGTAATGTATGCTAGGATCATGGCTGCTAAAGGCTATAGAGATATAAGGTTTATTACTCCAAATGGATTAGGCTATGGCATGAAGACTTATTCTCGAGAACCTAAGTTAGATAAACTCTTGGAGTTACTGGATAGTCTCTATAAAGATGTTGTAGTAAAGTATAATGCAAGAATATTTTATGGTACTTTCCCTAGTGAAGTGCGTCCTGAACATCTTACTGAAGAAGCAGCTGGGATTTTGAAGAAATACGTAGTTAATAAAAATATAATCATAGGCGCACAAAGTGGTAGTGAGAGAATATTGAAGTTTATACGTAGAGGTCATAGTGTTGAAGATGTATTGAATGCAGTAGATAATGCTATTAAAACTGGTTTTATACCTGATGTAGATTTTATATTGGGGTTTCCTTTTGAAGAAGATACTGACTACGAAGATACATTAAATACTATGAAGGTACTTGCTGAAAAAGGAGCTCGTATACATCTACATTATTTTATGCCTTTACCGGGTTCTCCATATAGTTTCTTGGAGCCTAAGGAGATCCCAGAATGGGTTCGTAGAGAGATATACAAGCTCCTGGGGAAGGGAAGAGTCTATGGGCAGTGGATGCAGCAGGAAGAGGTATCTAAGAAAATAGTTTATTTAAGGAAGAAAGGTGTTATAATGCCGTCTCTATTTAAGGAGAGAATATATAGTGGGTAACAATGTTAGTTTTAGTGAGGGTTAATCCATGAATGCGTATGA
This sequence comes from Desulfurococcales archaeon, assembly GCA_015522345.1. Lineage (GTDB taxonomy): Archaea > Thermoproteota > Thermoprotei_A > Sulfolobales > Desulfurococcaceae > WAML01. The sequence continues at coordinate 342 of WAML01000250.1, read as the reverse complement.
CGAATTTGAGCAACGTTATGATAGTGTCGTAGGCTATAAAGAGAAAAAGCCTATATATCTACCAATTCACGTTATACCCCCTGGTATTAAGAGTGAATGCCCTTATTTCCACTTGTCTACGGTCATGACTAAATCTGGTAAAGAAGTATATGTTGCAGAATGCGAGATTCTGGGAAGATACTTAACTAGGTCGCATGTAGAAAAGTGTATTAGACTGTGGAGGGAATGCCCATTCTATAATCTTTACCAGCGTGAATTCCGTTAATATACCAGGGTTCTTTATTTCTTGGAATAAGTGACATAAGTATTATATCGATTAAATCTTTAATGCTAGGTATATCT
>WAML01000249.1 GCA_015522345.1 Desulfurococcales archaeon | reverse complement strand
CATCAATATATACTGAAATAAAGGAATTAATAAAGCATGGTGCAGAAAGAATAGTTTTAAGTGCTCCAGATTTCCTAGACTATGGCCGTGATCTCATAGTAAACCCTCTCCCTTTAACAAATCCCTGTAAACCACCAAATCCTAATTATAAAGCAATAAAGAATTTATTAGAAAAAATACACGAAATCCCCGAAGTATATAAAGGAGATGTAAAGATCTTTATAGAAAATATAAAAGCTTGTTTAGTTGATGAAGAAGTCTCTAAAATCTTAGGAACATATTTAAGAGGATCAACAATCCATATAGGATTAGAAACAGCTTCTAAAACTTATAACAGAATAGTTTTAGGAAAACCTATAGATATAGACCAAGTACTAAAGACAGTAGCCCTACTTAGAAAACAAGGACTGAGACCCTATGTATACCTGATCTATGGTCTTCCATTTATAAATGAGAATGTTTATAGAGAAACTATTGACTCTATAGAAAAACTATATAATGCTGGTGTAGAAAAGATCACTCTTTATAAATTTACACCACTACCATTTACGGCATTTGAGAACTTGCACCCAGATCTTAGCCATAAAGAGCTTATTAGAGAACTTAAGAAAACAGTAGATTACTATAATCTATTAGCTAAAAAGAAGTATTTCCTACATAAAAAAGTAATAGCATATATTGTATTCAGTAGAAATAGGCTTTACGGGTATCCAGTTAATCACGGACCTGTTGTTTTCCTTAAAGAAAAGAATAAGAAACTCCACGGATGTAAAGCCGAAGTATTAATTACTAATGTAAAACCACGCTATGTAATTGGAGAAATAGTTCGTATTATACGATGTTATACATAAGTTATGGAAGGAAAAATCTACAAACAATACTATATAAACATTACGAAAGCTTAGCTAACATAGTCCTAGTTTCATTAGCTAGTCTTATAGCTTCTTCTATAAGAGGTTTCATATCCTCGTCTTTAATGAAGGGTTCAACATCTTTCAGTAAGTCTATTTCATAGGGTATACTTACTAAGACTATATACTGTGTTAAAGTAGTTATATGTTCCTTAAGACCTTCATCAATATCCCCCCATTGACTATATAATCCTTCTCCTATCTTCCTAAGCCTTTTAGTAATTCTACGAAATCTAATTAATACATTCTTTAGTTCATCTTTAGAGCCTGTGGCTTTTGTCTTATAAAGAGCTTCTTTAGTTTTATTGAGTATATCTTCAAATACCTCTATATTCTTTTTTAATTCCACAAGTAATGATACAGCATCTCTGTTCCTCAAGGTATATTACCTTAAAATATTGTTAAGTATCATAATTTAAAACCTAAGAATGTCTTCTAATAGTGGCTATACTGTTATCTGCTACTCCTCTCTCTTTTAATTCTTCGGGATTACAATATACCTCGTTAACTCCCTCTCCTTCTTCAATCATCGCTTTATACACGAATTTATGTCTTCCAGCTACAACTATATCCACTAAATCTCCGTCCTTTATATTGAGCATTTCAGCTAATTTCTTAGAGATTTTTACTACACCTTGAGGTAGAGATTCATTGTATCTAATTCTAATTCTTTTTTCCCTAATCCTAGCCTCTCTTCTCTTAAGCTGTGAAGCCGGAGGTATTATAGAGACGAGTCTTGTTACATCTATTTTTCCAGTTTTCTCCTTGGACTCTGTACTTTTTGATGTAGTTTCTTTATTTTCTTTACTCATTTCATAGACCACCGTAGGTTAGCTAGTAACTTATAGCATTTTACATGAATATTCTAAAGAATTACCTAGATTATATAATTTCTTTTAATAACTTATTCCAATCAACTTTCTTATTAAGTAGCTTTAGCAATTCATTATATAGATCGTTAATTGCGACTCTAATTTGTTTCCTACTATCTCTATCACGTATTGTTACGCTAAAGTCCTCTAGTGTTTGATAGTCTATAGTTATTGCATAAGGTATACCCATTTCATCTGCTCTTACATATCTCTTACCTATACTACCATCTTCATCATAATATACTGAAAAACCAGCTTTCTTTAAAGCTCTATACAATTTATTTGCAATATCACGTATTTTCTTCTGTTCTTCTTTATGTCCTGCAACTAAAGGAAATACTGCTACATCGTATGGAGCTAACTCCTTAGGCAATTTCATCACTATTCTACCATCATTTTCTACATGGAACGAATACTCCATTAATACATAGAATAGTCTTTCCAAACCATAAGAGGGCTCTACTACATGAGGAACATATTTTTCTCCATGAACCTTTACCTTTTCTTCTTTAATAATAAAGTATTTCTTCGTTAAAACTACATCATCTACTTTAATAGCCCCTTCTTTAGTAATTTTTTCTACAAGTTCATCCATGGTGATTTCATGGATTCTCTTTAGTATGACTCCTAATTTTTCGCCAAAATCTTTCTTAATAAGCGATATATTAGGTATGATCTTTACTACAGTTTTTTCTAAAGGCTTTGGATATCGTCTGAACATTGTTAGATCGGCTTTTGAGAACTTAATATGGCTACTTAAGTCGTAATCTGTTCGATAAGCATATCCTGCTACTTCGATCCATCCAAATCTCTTCGTGTAAACCTGTTGATCAAAAGTTTGTTGAGCATAGTGAGCTCTTTCATGAGGTAGTTTTTCTTCAAATCTTATTTTATCGCCAGGTATACCTAGTTTTTTAACAAATTTATTCCCTATAGCCATCCAATATGCTAACCACGGATTAACAATCTCGTTTCTATCTAGTAGCTCTCTAATAGTTTTAGTGACATATTCCTTCACTCCCTTCTTCTTCATCTCGGCAGTAATGATATTGATTTTTTCTTCAAGTATTTCATTGGTTAAGTATTCTCTACTCTCACTCCAAGTTTTTTCAGGATCAAAGAAGAACTCTATCTCCATTATAGTAAATTCTCTTAATCTTACAAGTCCTTGGCGTGGAGAGATTTCATTTCTACCAACTCTACCTATTTGAGCAATTCCTCTAGGTAGTTTCTCTCTTAACACATTTATGGTATTCTTAAATGAAACAAATATACCCTGTGCAGTTTCTGGCCTTATATATCCTAGTACTCCTTTGTACGGACCTATTTCAGTTTTAAATAATAGTAAAGCAGGTTTAGGAGGTGTTAGCTCACCTCCATCTTCTGGGCATCTTATATTATTTTCTTTGATTATTCTCCATAG
>WAML01000248.1 GCA_015522345.1 Desulfurococcales archaeon | reverse complement strand
GTTTTATTTTGTCTCTTCCGTGTTTTTGGATGATGTACATGAGGAGTTTATGTCTTTGTTCATCGGTTATCTTGGTGAGGTCTAGGTAGTCTCTCCATGTATTTCTAGCTGGTTTACTTGGTGAGAGCAAATAGTTTCACCAGGTGGTTGTCGCACATTTATAATGTTTGTGTGTCATGGTATATATGCGTTGCATGTATGCGACATGAACCATGCAACATGGGGTGGAGCGGGGGATCTTGTTTAAACACTTGTTTAAAACTTGATGTAGAATTGATGGTGTGGCGCCGGGGGCGGGATTCGAACCCGCGCGCCCCTTACGGGGCACCGGCTCTCCAGGCCGGCCCCTTAGTCCGCTCGGGCACCCCGGCTTTTCCTCTGTGAAACCTATATATTTAGAGAGGTTTTAGTGGTTTTTGTGTTTCACTTATACGCTGTTACTATAGTGTATCCTTTCTTCTTTATTTTCTCTACTCTACTATACTCTTTCTCTAGTAAGCTTGTATAATATTCTCCTCCTTTTGCTAGAACTACTTGTAGAAACCCTTTTTCTACGAGGTAGTTTCTTGCATCTAGTAATAGTTTTTCTACAATATTTTTGCCGGCAGCTAGTGGTGGGTTTGAGTATATTGCTTTAAAGAATTCTTTTTCGAAAGCTTCGTAGAGATTCCCTTGTACTATATAGACTCTATCTTCTACATTATTTAGTCTAGCGTTATACTTAGATACTTTAACAGCCAATGGATTCACGTCAACCATGTAGACTTTAAGCCTTGGATTATACTTTGCCAGAAATATACCTATAACACCATAGCCGCATCCAACATCAAGTACATTACCTTCACTAGGGATCTCCATATATTCTATGAGAAGCCGTGTTCCTTCATCAACTTCTCTACCAGAAAACAAACTAGTATACGTGATAAACTCTAGTGTAACGCCGCGTATGTATAGTGAAATATATTGTTTCTTGCCATAGACTGGTTTACTGCTATAATAGTGTTTCATAGTATTATCCACACTATTTCTTCTTCTTTTTCTTCCAGAGAGATGGGTAAGTGCCAGGTCTCATATATACTCTCATAGTTTGTATAACAATGCCTTTCTTCATCTCAGCTATATCTCTGGCGTTATAGAGGGAATGGCCTAGAGCAACTAATTCTCCCTTTAAAGTATAAATAGCTACTCTACCGCCTCTTCTAACATCATTAGTTAACCTAGCTATACCTGGAACAGCTAAGTGAGCACCATGAGCTATAGCATCTACTGCTGAATCTCTAATAACTACCTTAGGTAGATGAGAAGTAGCTACTTCAACAGGCATTATAATTCTTCTCAAAAGCCTTTCATCACCTTCTTCTCTCCATAAATAAATAGCTTCATTAAGTTCTTGTAAACGAACAAGTGTTTCATCTTCTCTAAACGGGCCTGTCCTAGTCCTCCTCAATTCTCTCATATGAGCACCTACACCAAGTATAAGGCCTAGGTCATGGGCTAGTTTCCTCATATACGTACCAGCTTCACATCCTACACGAACTAGAGCATACTTACCATTATACTCTAGTAAGTCTATGTAGTAGATTGTCCTAATTCTAATAGTTCTTTTAACACTAGACCTTAGCGGAGGCTTTTGATATATTCTGCCAACAAATAAATTTAATGCCTCCCTTAACCTATTCTCATCAACAGGCTCATGCAGTTGTATAACCATTACATATTCTTTAGTAGTATGGACTACATTACCTATAACTTTAGTAGCATTCTCGAGCGCAACAGGAAGTACACCAGTAACCTTAGGATCTAGAGTACCTCCATGACCAGCCTTCTTTAAACCAAGGAGTCTCTTTATCCAAGCAACAACTTCATGACTTGTAGGACCAGGGGGTTTATCGATATTAATAACTCCATTGGAGACCAATTGGTTAATTCCTCTCTTATAAGGAAGAACACCATACTTTGGATCAGTATCTTCGTCTCTAAGTACAATCCACTCTTGTTCAACGCCAGCGTATTTAATTAATTTATTAAGGAATTCTATACCTTCTCTAGAGCTCAATAACCAACACCATACCTTATTAACAATCCATATGATCACATGTAGTGTATAGCTAAACTAGAATATCTTGTTTAAGCCATTTAAAATTTCGTATAATAGTTTTAAGAGAATAGTGAGTTGCTAGAGAACTACGGTATTTGATTAATTAAAATACTCTATATTCTAT
>WAML01000247.1 GCA_015522345.1 Desulfurococcales archaeon | reverse complement strand
ATTAGCATTGATGGGGGTACACGTAAATATTGTTACATCGTAGCCGCTTTCCTTGAGGGCTTTAGCGGCATTTAAAGCCAAAAACTCTCCTCCCCCAAGGATATCGAAGAATACGTGAGCAAGAAGGATTCTACCCTTCACTGCTTCACACCCACGAGTATTAGGTTGTTTGCTAATATTATTAAAAGCAATTTGATGAATGTTTTGAGGGGTTTCAATACGAGAGAACCTATGTTCCATCCAAGCCTATGCTTTGTCACGAAACCTGCTTCCCCAGCATCTTCCATAACTTGAAGATGTTGAAGACATGTTTATGGTTGGGGTCAGTAAAAGCGTTAAAGGACATGAAGTTGAGGGTTACAATCATAACTATATCGCCTTTCTTCAGAATCCCATAACACTCCCTCAGAAACGGCATCGGATCCTCTAAGTGTATTTAATATGTGAGTAAAACTATCTCATCTATTGAGTCATTCTTGGTTGGAAAGTTATGTGCATCTCTGTTGCACTTAAAGTCTTGTGGTTTGATGTCTAGGTAAATTACGTTGTAATCTAAACAACAATACAAGTTAAACATGTAACCCTTATTGCCCCTAGTGCATCCTGGATCTATTCCAAGCTTTACCACACTTCCACCCAAGGAACCTTATATAGCTCCCAACCCTTCCAGCCACAGGGATGACCTACAACATGGTAATAGCCTATAGCATAGGGAAGCCAGTTCTTCAGGAAAATGAGTAGGTTCTCCCTGAATAATAGCATAAAAATTTTTAGAGGAGCGTAAGTTCCTGGAAGCTCTGAGTGGTCTGATGTAATAACGACTCTATAGCCAAGCCTTAATGCTGCTTGAATGAGCTTCTTTGCGTTTCTAAGAACATACCTTAGGTTCTCAATGTATGCTCTTCTAAACTCTCTCCTAGCAACTTTGTTTACAGAAGCTAATTTGTAGATAGGGGTTTTAACAAGCTCTTTTAAACTCGTACCAATATCTTTAAGCCAGGTTCTTGCAACAAATGGTGGATGAGGCTGTATGTAGTGTACTATCACGTTTTCACCTTTAAGCAAGTATCTAATAGCCATCAAGTTAACATATTCAGCTTTCACTGTACCCAGTTTTTCATCCCAAAACCTAACGGATACATCAACAACTCTCTTGAATGGATTAAGAAACGTTCTTCCTTTCCATCCACCTTTCCTCAATATGTGGTAGGCTAGAGGGTTAGCTGAGACATAAACTGCATCTATAGGCTTTGTGAATGTATTTAGAAGCCAGTCCTTAGTGCAGCTACCTGAGCTCAACACCTTAGTTACCCTAACCTTTAATGGATAAAGAATCTGGATGTTATCCAGTAATGCATCATATCTACAAGCATTTAGAACTATGAGAAGTCTCTTACTAGAGTTTAGAAACTTATATATGAAATATTTTTGCTGCATTACAGAGCCATCTTTACTTCTCACGGAATATATCCAGGGCCTTTTTACAGTTATATAGTTGCTCTAGCTTTAAGTCCTCACTCTTCTTTAAGGCCTCCAGAAGCTGATGGTAGACCTTTGGGAGAGCCGTGTTTACTTCACAGAGGATATGCTAGGATAATGATGCCTTAAGCTTCCTCCCTAATACTCCTTAAAACTCCATAAACTACCCTATAAGCCTCAAGCTTAATACCTTTAGCAACCTCTACCTCAAGGCACCTATAAACATCCATATACTCGAGGATAGACCTCTTAATGATATCCCTCAGAATAACCAGGTGGAGAACATCTAGCTCGTCAGCTACTTCACCAAACTTCTTAACGAACTTAGGGGTTCTAGGGCTATTCTTCTCGGGAATTATAGGCGGTAGCTTGTACTTAATTACTTGCTCACAGGTAGGAGCAACCTTGTGAACTCCAATATCGTAGGGCTTAAGCTCCTCGTTAATCCATCTAAAGACACTCTCCACTAGAGTCGAAGTTACCGAGAGAGAGTTGCGTACTTCACATCCAGCGATACGTGACGCAGCTACTTAGTCTCCTCAAGTCTGGTAACCGAGGAATGGCTTCTACAGTCCATTAGATTGACCCTATGTCTCCTCACATAGAGTTCGAAGACCTCCCTCAGAACATCCTTCCCAATTCAAGTCCCAACGAAGTACTTTTTGCCTAGTCTAGTAGTACTCCATGTCTTTCACTTTTATCTAATTGTTCTAATACACAGTTCATGAACTATATCGACAATAAGAAAAAGACTGGATGTGTTATTGAGAACGTTATACCCACGCTTTTTGCGTAGATACAACGAGATCTCTTCCACTTGATTAGAGTCTAGAATACAGTGTCTCAAGGTATGTGGGAGTGTGAGGCAAATCTAGGGGTATAAAAACTTATTGGACTAATGGAGAACTAGGTATGGGATATTTAGGATGCGGGCCCGCGGGGATTTGAACCCCGGACTACCGGCTTAGGAGGCCGGCGCCCTATCCTGGCTAGGCCACGGGCCCTCTCAGTGTATCTGGTTTTTCTTTTCCTAGTAAATTCTTTTTCTCCTAGAGTGTTTTTATATAGTTTATTTTCTTCTACCTATTTTAAGTGCTAATGGAAATACTATTGTGTTCATTGGGAATGATGCTGGGAATAGTGGGGCTGCATGGGTATGGTCATTGTCTTTCATACCGGCTTATACAGGGATAGTAGTTGGAGCTAGTTAGCCAAGTATATTACATAACTATTATCCAACAATACACGTAATCCTTCTAGTAGTAAGTATCAAAAGCACTATAAGCTAGTAGCTACCAAGAGATATACCGAGAAGTGGCAAAGGTCTTGTGAAAAACAAAGAGATAGCTTGTACCAACAACTATCCCTAGAACAATAAACATTATCGATAGACTAGAGTCTATAGAGTCATCCAATAAATACATTGCTCTAGATTATTTTTTGTAGAAATAAATTATTTTAGAAAACACACGTTATACATTTACCCAAAGATCTTGTTCAGTAAATAGACAATATTATATAGATACTCAATAGCTTCTATAACAATATATAGTAGTGAAGTAGCCCTAGGGTATGTAATATCTATGTCTAACAACTCCTATATAACAATAGATAAAGGAATTTCTTTAAGTCTTGCAAGAGTATACGGTAGTGTTACAAAGGCTTTAATAGATTCATTGTCTAAGCCTAGTTGTCGCCACTATTTGAGAGTTAATACTCTACTTATATCTCGTGGAGAACTACTGGATTTACTTAGAGAGAAATATAGTGGGTATAGTTTTTTAGAAGACCCCTATATAGATGATGCAATCTATATCCTTGTTAAAGGACCTTATAAAGTACCTATTGTAGAAAAGAAAGTGGTTGTTGATAAAAATGCTGCTGAAAGTATAATGCTTGGTGCCCCAGTCTATAGACCAGGTGTAATAGGTTTTGACGAATTTAGTAAAGGAGAAGAAATCAATATTGTTGCTCCCAATGGAAGAATAGTAGCTCTTGCCAAAGCATTAGTTGATTCTTCAAAGCTAAAGTATATGAAGAAAGGAATTGTTGCAAAAAACATAATTAGTCTATACAAACTCCCTCCTATAAGAGAGATGGAAGAATACAAGAAGGGGTACTTCTATCCACAGAGTCTACCAGCAATAATTGTATCACACGTATTAGATCCAAAGCCAAGTGAAACTATACTCGATTGCTGTGCATCACCAGGAGGAAAAACAACCCATCTAATCCAGTTATCTCGTGGAAGAACAAAGATTGTATCAATAGATCGTTCTATAGGTAAGATAGAGAAAATCATAGATAATATACGTAGACTAAAACTACCAAATAATGTACTGGCAATACCCATGGATGCTAGATACTTAGATAGAGATCTAGCTACATTAAGAGTAGATAAAGCATTAATAGACCCCCCTTGTACAGGACTAGGTGTAAGACCAAAGATCTATATAGACAAAACACTAGCCGATCTAAGAAATAGTTTTGAATATCAAAAACAATTCATTAAACCAGTAGCGTCAATTCTTAAAGAAAATGGATTACTTGTATACTCTACATGTACTCTGACTTTTGAAGAAAACGAGCTAGTCTCAAGTATTATTGTAGACCATGGTTTTAAGTCAATAGATTTAGGTAGACTCCCCTATGCAGACAAAGTATACTATAACGATGTAGTTGCCTATAGATACCATCCATTAAGTAATGATATGAATGGATACTATATAGCTGTCTTTAAGAAAGTTTCTTCTTAACTAAAGGAGAACCGCATAAAGGACATACTTTTTCTCCAGAGTTAGAAGCAATATATCCGCATACAGGACATACAACAATATATTTATGTTTCACTCTAATACCCATAGTTCTCAACGGCTTAAATGATATATTTAGATTATATAGTGTATTCTGTAGAGCATAGTCATCGGTAAATACTATGACGTGATACCCTCTACTAGTTAAATACATTGCTAGTGCTAGTACATCCAAGTCTGTTTTTGAAAGACTAGTGTGTTCACCTATTTCTCTAGCTTTCTCGTATGCCCAAGACCTATACTTATTCGGTGGCTCAACAACTCTTACTCTATCAATAGCTACTGCTATCTCCATAGCATACTTACTTTCTTTATCTCTAACTTCATCTAGTACAGAAGGTGTTGTGTAGAGAGAGTAGATGTATTGCTGTAATGGATACTTTGCTAGAAAAGCCGAAGTATCTAAAACCAATACTATGTTTTCTCTAAGCCGCGAACTTCGTTGTCCTTGACTCAAGAACTCTCTTCACCAAATCACGTTTCTCCCCAAGTCTAACTATTCTTAAGAAGTTATTACATAACCTGAAATATGCTGTAGAACGAGGAGGTAATAGACCCACGTACTTTCCATCAACATAGGCGTTAGTGTAATCACTTAAATAGACTTTTACACGGGAGAATGGATGGAGAACGAGAGGAGCCATGTTCAGTGTTATAGGATTTAATGGGACAATCAATAGTGCATGAAGCCTTGTCTCTATAAGAGGTCCTTTGGCTGATAGAGCGTAAGCCGATGAACCCGTTGAAGTAGATATCAGTATTCCATCACTTTCTAAGAAGAACTTTGTCTTATTGAATGGAGTCGTAATATCTACTTCTAGAAGCAATGCTCTACCAGAGTCATGGCTTATCAGAGCTACTTCATTCAATGCATAATATTCTTGACCCAATATATTTGCCTTAAGTCTCTCAACTCTATCAATAAAGAATTTTCCTTCAATAACTCTAGCTACTACATTATAGGGATTAACTTTATCCAATTCCTCATACAATACAGTTCTCCTTCCACACGGTATAGGCAGTATTAGAGGTAGTCTTTCCCTTAAACTCCATGATATCCTCAGTAATGTTCCATCACCGCCCATTGCAACAACAAGATCATATCCATCGATATCACCACGGCTTAATTCATCAACCCATATAGTGTCTACACGTATACCACTAGATTTAAAGGCACTAGTATACTCCTTCATTAACTCAAGACAGTATTTTGAAGGCTTGTAGACTATTGCAACATTTTTTAAAGCAATCTTCGACATACTTCACCAACTATACCTGAGTTTCTCATAGACTACTACGTACTTCCTACAGCTACAACCATATACTACATTAATAGAGATATGTTCGTAGGAAATATATTAACTCTCGTGAGAGAATCTGGTTTTTAGAGGTAACATAGTATTATGAACGTCTGTGTTTCTGTTGATAAAGATTATGGAGAGTATGTAAGGAGGATCTTAGTTAGTACTAGAGTATTTGATAGAAGGTATAGAGTGTATAGAAATAACGATAAAGTAGTTATACCAGTAATTAGTAGAGAAGAAGCATTGAAGGCTCTAGAAAAAACAGGTATTCCCTTTGAAATAATAGAATGTAGTCCTCCCCTATCTAATAAATTAAGTGATACCGAGAAACCACCTGCCCACGACTATATAGGAGGAGTAGCTATTGTTAGAGAAAATGTATTGAAGCAATATAGTGTTGATAAACTTGTTGATATACTTAGAAAACTCTATCCAAAGATCAAGAGTATTTATGTGAAAAAAGGAACTGAAACAGATTACAGATTAAGTGTTCTAGAGCTACTATGGGGGGAGCCTGTAAGAGAAGTAATTCATAGAGAATACGGTATTAAAATGTATATTGAGCTAGGTAAAGTATACTATAATCCACGTCTTTCAACAGAACACTACCTAGTTTCACAGGAAATTGAAGATGGAGAGTTTATAGTAGACTTATTCAGTGGTATTGGGGGCTTCACACTACATATAGCTGTTAATAAGAAAGCTATAATTCACGCCAACGATATAAATCCATATGCTATTAAGTGTTTACTCAAAAGCATCGTATTGAATAAGAAAGCTATAAAGAGCACAATAATAGTTACACAACTTGACTCAAGAAATATACCTGACTTCTTAGATAGAGGTATAGCTGATAGAATTATAGCTAATCTACCCCACAAAAGTATAGAATTCGTTGACGTATATAATTATCTAGGGCATAGAGGAACAATACTCTACCTATATATAGTTGGGAGCTCTATTGATGAATTAATTGATGAAATTCGTAGTGTATTTAGAGATCAGTGGAAGATTATTGGGTATAGGAGAGTAATTGATTATTCACCGTACAAGTATATCTATAGGATTAAATTGGCTAAAGTCTAATGCTATAAAGTATATTTCAACAATTCTATTCCTGTTCTTCATTAACTCTATAAAACTTCTATCTAAGTCTCTAGCTGCTTTAGAAGCTTTTATACAAGCTGTTGAACCATCTACATAATTACTTCTTCGTATAATTATTCTTGTATCACTAGAGTAGGTGAGCCTTGGATCGCCATGACATGTAACTACATCTTTCACGGTATTATCTACTACAAATAGTACTATTACTACAGTAGATCTTCTCTTAACTATCTCCTTGAATTCTTTAGAGAAATCCTTCAACCCTTTATCGGCTTTAACGGCTACTATACAGTCTCCACGTAGTGTAAGAAAAGCTTCTCTTGTTATTTCCAAGGTAGTTCTATGCAGTCCCTGTACATTCTCGTGACCATAGGCTCTAACTCTTTCTATTGCAAACGAGATCTTGTTTAAGATTTCTTCTTTCACCAAATCCACCAACCTATAAAAGTGTTAATAATTGTCCTGTCTAAATATCTAACCAGGTGCTAGTTGTTTGATAGATTATAGTAAAGAGAGAGAAAGACTCGTGGAAGCCCTTGTTGAAGAAGGAGTTATACGTAGTGAGAAAGTAAAAAAGGCTATGTTGAGTGTTCCTAGAGAAGAATTTGTTCCTCTAGAGCACAGGAGATGGGCTTACGTCGATCATCCTTTACCCATAGGTCATGGGCAAACGATTAGTGCTCCACACATGGTCGCATTAATGACTGAACTACTGGATCCAGAGCCTGGCCATATAGTTTTAGAAATAGGTACTGGATCGGGGTATCAAGCAGCTGTTTTAGCGGAAATAGTTGCTAAACAAGATCCTAGTAGAAGAGGGCATGTCTATACTATAGAAAGAATACCAGAGCTAGCAGAATTTGCTATAAATAACCTCAAGAGAACTAGCTACATAAACTATGTTACAGTAATTATAGGAGACGGTACAAAGGGGTATCCAGAGAAAGCTCCATATGATAGAATAATGGTTACTGCTGCAGCACCAGATATACCGAAGCCTCTCATAGAGCAATTAAAGAATGGAGGTAAAATGGTTATTCCAGTAGGTAACTTAGGTCTTCAGAGACTACTTATTGTAGAGAAGAATATAGATGGAAGGATTAGTGTTAAAGAAGATACGTATTGTTTATTTGTCCCATTAATTGGAGAGTATGGGTGGAAATACGATTACTATTGACTATTTAATCGGTAGCTCTTGTTTACAAGTAACTATCTATAGCTACTAAAAGCTAAACCATGCATCTAAGCCTTTCTGGACACCCTTTATATGTTCTTTATAAGCTTTTCTAAGTCTCTCTAGAGCATTCTTAACTCTTTCTGGGTTGAAGTCGTGTTCTTCAACTAGTATTTCTCTAACAGCTTTTTCATCGGGTTCTCTCCATTCTAGCTTATAATTATCGTTGTGCGGTGGATTCATGAAATAGTCGAATATCTTCATAGGATCTACTGGGAAGTCTCTTGAAGGTATTGCTTTAAATAATTTCCCTATATCTCTGTAGCTCTTAACCATTCTCAAAGCAGTTTTAGGCCCTATACCCTTTACTCCATCAGGGTTATAGTCTGTACCAACAAGTATACCTATAGCTATCAATTGTTCTCTAGTAATTCCTAGTTTCTTCAACAATTTCTCTAACTCTATAATCTCAGGCTTTATTTCAACGTATATGTCTTTCCTAGGAAGTTTCCTTTTACCAGATATAGTTAAGTTTCTTAGAAGCCTCGGAGAACCAAATAATAATGAGTCATAGTCTTGGCTTGCAGTAGCCCAGCAATCACCTTTAGACGTCATGTAAGCTGCTTGTGCTTCTCCTTCAGCTGGTGCTTGAACCCATGGAATCCCCATTGCCTCTAATAACTTCTTTGCATCAGCAACCATTTCGTCTGTTAACTTAGAAGACATTTGTGCGTATCTCTTAGCAGCCTCTAGATCTCCTTTCTTAATAGCTTCTTCATACTTTTTAACAGCTTCTTCCTTAATCTTCTTCCTTCTCTGAATCTCCATATACTTTATCTCAGGTGGTTGTCCATCAAATACGTAGACCGGCTTAATACCTGCTTCAACAAAGTTTATCGTTCTATAGAATAAACCGTTTAAATGACTTGTTATTCTACCCATTCTATCCATTAATGGAGTTCCATCGGGTTGTCTAATTGCTGTTAGAAACTGGTATAGAGCATTATATGCATCTATAGCTATTACTCTACCACGGAGACTCCTCAAGTCATCTACAATAATCTTTATTTCATCGGGAATAATCTCCTTAAGATTTACACCCACAGTACTCCACCAATCTATTATCTTGCTTTAAAGAAATGTATATTTGTTTAGGTAATTAGGAAACGCACTGTTTCAATAATGGAGAACAAAGGTATGTTAGAACTAGATCCTGCCTTGTACAAATGCTTTAGAAAACGATATATGTAGTTCTTTCTTAACTTTACTTACACTTATATAGCCCCTCAACTCTAGATTCATTATTATTTTATAGAGCTCTGGTTTAGAGACATCAATCCCATACTCGTTCCTAAGTATATCAAGTAGTTCTGTATCAGTTAAACTACTTCCATGCCTAGCTAATTCATCAAGCACTATCCTGAACAATGGTCTATTGCGCCATATATCTGATAGAGTAGACATAATGGGCAACCCCTATTACTTCTAGCTATAGACTTGAGGTTTAATGTGTACTCTAGGTAGTTTTTGCCTAGCTTGCTCGAACCACTCTCTATACATTCTCTCCATATCCGGTGTTATAGATGGTTTTACGTACTCGAGTGCTCTGAGGAAGTGCCTCATATATACTTTGTTGGTGTTTATATTCTCTCTAAGAGCCTGTAGTGCAGCTTCTCTAACAAGTGCCTCTAGGTCTGCTCCACTATAGCCATTGGTTCTTATAGCTATCTCCATTAGATCTACATCTTCTGCTAGCGGCATGTTACGTGTATGTATCTTTAGTATTTCGAGTCTCGCCTGAGTATCAGGTGGCGGTACGTAGATTAATTTATCGAATCTTCCTGGTCTTAGTAGTGCTGGATCTAGTATGTCTGGTCTATTAGTAGCAGCTATTACAACAACGTTTTCAAGAGTAGCTATGCCATCCATTTCCGTTAGTAGCTGACTCACTATTCTCTCAGTAACTCTGGAGTCGAAAGCATATCCTCTTGATGGAGCTATTGCATCTATTTCGTCGAAGAAGATTATTGCAGGCGAATACTGTCTAGCCTTCCTAAAGATTTCTCTAATCATTTTCTCGCTTTCCCCTACCCATTTGCTTAGTATTTCTGGTCCTCTTATTGCTATGAAGTTTGCTCCGCTTTCAGTAGCAACAGCTTTAGCAAGCAAAGTCTTACCAGTACCAGGAGGACCAAACAACAAAATACCCTTAGGCGGCCTTATACCTAGTCTCTTAAATGCATCGGGGTATCTGAGAGGCCATTCAACAGCCATTCTAAGCTGTTGCTTTACCTCTTGTAAACCACCTATATCGCTCCAGTGAACCTCTGGTACTTCAACATATATTTCTCTTAAACCACTGGGTACTATCTCCTTAAATGCTGCTAGAAAGTCCTCCATTCTAACCTCCATTTTCTCTAATACTTCTGGAGGTATGTTCTCGCTCTCTAGATCGATCTCCGGCAAATACCTTCTAAGCGCGTGTAAAGCAGCTTCTTTAACTAATGCCGCTAGGTCTGCTCCAGTATATCCATGAGTCATTTCAGCTAGTTTCTCTAAGTCAACGTCATCGGCTAAAGGAACTCCTCTAGTATGTATTTGTAGTATTTCTAGTCTACCTTGTTTATCTGGTAATGGTATCTCGATTTCTCTATCAAATCTACCTGGTCTCCTAAGAGCTGGATCTAGAGCATTAGGTCTATTTGTTGCAGCAATAACTATTACATCTCCACGGCTCTCTAGACCATCCATTAGAGCCAGTAACTGAGCTACAACACGTCTCTCTACTTCACCAACTACTTCATCTCTCTTAGGAGCTATTGCGTCTATTTCGTCTATGAATATTATTGCTGGAGCATTCTTCTTTGCTTGTTCAAATATTTCTCTTAGTCTTTGCTCGCTCTCTCCATAGAATTTACTCATAATCTCTGGACCATTAATAGCTATAAAGTATGCCTCGGCCTCATTAGCAACTGCTTTAGCAAGCAAAGTCTTACCGCAGCCAGGTGGTCCATAGAGGAGAATTCCCTTAGGAGGCTCTATACCTAGTCTCTTAAAGAGCTCTGGGTGTCTAAGAGGTAATTCTATTAATTCTCTAACTCTCTGTATAATATGCTTCATACCACCTATGTCTTCATATGTTACTCTAGGTAGTCTATAGTGTTCACCTGGTTTCTCAAGTAATATAATGTTTGTTGTAGGCTTGATTATAACAGGTCCCTTAGGCTTAGTATAAACTACTGTAAATGGAAGTGATTGCCCGAGCATATGTATTATAACTAGATCTCCTTCTAAAACTGGGCGTTCCTGTAGCTTAGATTTAACGAATTTTGTAAAGCCCTGGTCAACTGTTGCATAGAATTTCGAGGGAGCAAGCTTAACTACTTGAGCAGGCCTTACATCAATTTTTGCAACACTTACTTTATCGCCGATCTTGACTCCAGCATTTTGCCTCGTTATATTATCTAGCCTTATGATGCCAAGGCCTCTATCCTCTGGGAAACCCTGTATTACTTTTACAACAGTTTTCCTCTTACCTTCAACTTCTATAATATCGCCATTCTCTATCTCTAGTTTCTTCATTGCATCAGGATCTATTCTTGCTATGCCCTTACCTGCGTCTCGATGATAAGCTTCTACAACTCTCAGTATAAGCCTCTTCGACCTAGTCGTTGACGATCCACCGACTCTAACCAATAACTAGTCACCTTAGCGTCTAGTACATATATAGCCTATGAAGTAAAATTAGCATACTCCCTAAAATACCTTAGACTATTTATGGTGTTTAACATTAAAATATTCTTAAGGTAACTATCATTAGCTCTACATAACTAGGGGAACTAGAGGATAAAGGCAAAAATATTTACTCAGAATTATTCAGTCATCCTATGTACGATTTCTACTTCAGCCTGGCTTACTCCTTCTACTCCATTCACTAGTTTTTCTAAAGGCTCTGTACCACCTTCGGTTTCCTCGGGCATTATAATGTATAGTCTTAAAGCTTTTAGCCCAAAGGCAATGGGCTCTATATCGTGTCTAGCGATCTCGTATCCTTCTGGCAAAGCTTTTCTAATTTTTTCTTTAAGCTCATCTAGATCAATATTTATATCCTCTGGAAGAATCTTCATAACAACAAGTACACGAGCCATACACAACCACCTCTATTTTATGGTCCTACAAAACCACAGTTAGGACACTTATATGGTACACTTAATTGTCTACACTTCCTACATCGTATAATAATTACTTTACCACAATTAGGACACGGAAATGCTACACCGTGTTCTCCAGGAGGTATTATCCTATGACAACTACTACATACAGGAGGCGATGCTGCCTCAAGTATTGGTGTGGCTGCCAAACTATATCTTGCACTAGCCATGCTATAACACCGTGTCACTGGCTATTACATACTACTATGTATTGGATAAAAACCTGTATACGCCCATATAAAACTATCGGGTAAGTGGAAGTGATTCAGTCTAGCAAATATAAACAAGTTATAGTAGTTAGGACAGACTTGAAGATGAGTAAAGGGAAACTAGCTGCACAAGTAGCTCACGCATCTGTTACAGCATCTTTTGAAGCCTACCATAGGTTTAGAGAATGGTTCGATAAATGGTGGTCTGAAGGCCAGAAAAAAGTAGTGTTGAAAGTTGATAGTGATAAAGAACTTATAGAACTCTATGAAAAAGCAAAACTAATGAATTTACCTGCATCAATAATTAGAGATGCTGGATTAACAGAGCTACCTCCTGGAACAATAACAGCTATAGCCATAGGGCCTGCACCATCAAATCTCGTAGACAAAATAACTGGAAGGCTGAAACTCCTATGAAGAAACTAGAGTTAACAACATATTGCCATTCACTAGACCTTGTCTCTGGACTAAAATACTGTATAACAAGAGATAGAATAGACTATACATTTAGGGTAACTCCAGAAACCTTCTATGTAGAGGAAATAATTGATTTAGAAAAACTAGGCTATAGCCTTAGCCACGGAAACTATGCATTATTCAAGTTAATCAAGAGAGATATTGATACATACAAAGCTGTAGGATTAGTAGCTAAAGAACTGGGTATACCAAAGACAAATATAGTATACCTAGGCCTCAAAGACAAAGCAGCTACAACAATACAGTATATAGCTGTAAACAAGAACATTATTGACAAAATCTATGTTTCTGAGAAAACCTATAAGATAGTGCATGGCGTAGAAATAGAATTCATTGGATACACTAGAATTAAACCACGTAAAACACACTTACTTGGAAACAAGTTCTCGATAATAATAAGAGATACAAGTATTAAAGAAGATCTCGAGAAAATAATTGATACTATACTACTCTATGGACTCCCTTCCTACTATGGCTATCAAAGATTTGGTGTAAAGAGATATAATACACACTTGATAGGCAAGTACATTATTCAAGGAAGATATAGTGAAGCATTATGGGAAATACTATATTCAATATATCCTAGTGAATCAATTGAAAGCATTAAATCTAGGATAAAAGGAGAATTTACAAATAAACAATTCTATGAAAAAAGGATACATGATATTCTAGAGAAAAAGCATGTTCATATAGATAAAGTATTATCTATTATAGAT
>WAML01000246.1 GCA_015522345.1 Desulfurococcales archaeon | reverse complement strand
CTTATATGCAGAGAAGAACTTAATGCTAGTTTAGAGGAGATAAAAGTTAACGCTAGACTAGTTGTATATATTGACGAAGATTACCATATTGTTGAATTCACAAAGCCTTTCAAGAAAAAAATAGAGATTAGCAATGGGATTGAAGGAAGTATTTATGCACCACTTTCGATCAGGAGAGTTAATCCATGGTTTCTGCTGAGTAACTATTATGCTTCGTCTAATGCTACTAAGCTATTCAATGAACTTACTACTAGTATTCATAAATTCTTTGAAAATGACTACCAGCCCATGAAAAGGGGGAAAAGTGCCCATGTAGCTGTAATTAATATTAGAGAGCCTCCTAGTTGGATACCCTCTAAAGACTATGTCTTCATCTCCTCACTTGGACCAACAAGACCTAACGTCGAGACACTAATAGTTAGCAACGAAGTTGTCATAGATGGAGGAGAACATTTACTCTTAGGGAGAAAAGTTTTCGAAGAAGCTGAAAAGATATTCTAGACTAGCAATAAGATTTTACTATGAGTATCTATTTCGTTAGAGGGGGCTTGTAGCCCCCTCTCTACTATTCCAAATGTCTTTCTGTCACCTTCTTTTCAACGCGTTTTGGCTTCAGTACGTTGACTATGTAATTGAAGGCTTCATCAGGGTTAGTGTGCATACCACAGCTATAGACATCTACTGTCGCAAATCCATATTCAGGCCATGTATGTATCGTAATGTGGCTTTCGAGTACTACTGCAACTACACTAACACCGTATCCTATTCTCCAACTCTTTACATCGAGTAACGTCATATTGCCTATTTTTGCAGCCTCAATAACAGTTTCTCTGAGCTTCTCTTCATTACTTAGTATGTTTACATCGCAGTCATAAAGATTGCCAAATACATGCCTACCGTATACTCTTGGAGCCTCTGTACTTGTCGCCGAGCGTATAGCATTAATACTGTATTCTATTCTACTCATAGAACATCACCCGGGGGTAGGGGGTCATTGAAAACCTTTAAAGATTACCCCCCTCTTTTTAGGGTTACGTCACTACTGAGAGTTAGATTTGATAAGGGGTGTGTTGTAACAATTTTATCCACAATTGGGTAGAGAGGAAGAAGATTGCCTAAGATTCAACCCTTTACAAAAGTAGCTAAAGAGGATGTTTCAACACATACACTAGTTACGAGTATAGAGGAAGTTTACGAGAGAGCTAAAAGCTACCTACAAGAATACGTAGAGAGAGAAGGTAAACCAGGGTTTAAACTAGCAACAGGTACTATCTATAGAAACAAAGTTAGTGTAGCTCTACATCCTATAGGAGCCTCCGCTCTAGCTATACTTGTCGAAGAATTAGCACGAGTAGGTGTTAGAGCAATTATCAACTTGGACTCCGCATTTGCCCTCTCGCCTAGCATAGGGATAGGTTCAATCATAATTGCACCCGGCGCGATAAGAGCAGATAGCATATCGCGTGCATATGAACCATGCGAAGTACCAGCTATTCCCGATTATGAACTCATGAGACATATCCAAAACTCGTTAGAGACATATGGTATAGAGCCTATTAATGCAATAGTATGGACTACAGATATATACTACCTTGGAGAACAGTTTATAGAACAACATATTAGACTATATGGAAAACTTGCACAAGCAGTTGATATGACAACAGCAACTCTATACACACTATCTATGATTAAAAAGCTCAACTCTGTATCAATACTAATAGTCGACTCTAGTTTTCCAAAAGGTGTAGAAAGGACTTCATGGCTTAATGGCGAAGAACTAGAAGAAGAAACCAGTAGAGAGCTTAGGAAAAAAGTCCTCGATGTCATAGACGATCTAGTAAAACCTCTCCTTGAGGCAATTGCATTACATGTAGAGAGAATGAAAAGTAAAGCTGAACTAAGAAGACTATAAGTTGCTACAGAGATAATGTCATAAATAAACGGTGTCTTTTTTGGAAGAAGACTATACTACTAATCTAGAAGAAATTCTAAAACTAATTGATCAATCAGTAGAAATACTTGATAGGATAGAAGCAGCAATAGGTTCTATAGCTACACATATAGATAGCAATGAAGTACCATCAGCAGGCTCTATATACCAGCTATATAGCCTTGTAGTAATGCTTAGAGACAATCTTGTAAGAATTAGAAATACATTCACTAGGGGGTCCAACTAGTTGCAAGCCACTATGAGAAAAATAGCAGTATTCTCATCACTACTATCTGTACTCTCCTTCTATTTCTCAATAATACTCCTTCTCTATGGAGAATTAGACGCATTATACTTATGGCTTTTATCGGGGCTTTTTGCATCTACTCCATGTTCAATTATATATACTTTGGTGAATCATAGTTGCCAAAGGAAACTAAGAGAAAGAGAACCCAGTGAGAGACCATTACTTGGCTACTATACATCTATCGCTACTAGTATAGTTGCACCTATTGCAGCTTCTTTCATTATTAAGGCGCTTATTAACCTTTACAAAGAATGTTCTATGAAAATGCTAATAGAACAAAATAAGCTTGATGAAGAACTTCTTGTCGAAGAAGAATACCCTCTTAGAGGAGCTGGTATAGTAGGTTATATTACTATGATAATACTACCATTTATGGTATCGAGGTTTCTTAATAGACATCTACGTGTATAACGCAAAGGATCAGCAGAGTTTCGGTGGGTTATAGCTACTGGTCTTGGTACTGAATACTCTTTCAAATAATACTCTAAAGAGTGCATTAATTACAATATCTGCAATAGAGCCAGGACCTGCTTCTAGCTTAGATAGAGTACTGTATGTTCTACTATCTTCATTGTATTTCTTCACTAGATAATATTTGTATTGTGTCTTTCTCCTTAGCAATAGATCGCCTTCGAGTAGAAGAGTAGTATGTGTTGCATTTTTTACACCAGATTCAATACAGGGATATTTTTCTACTATAAGTGGATAAGCTATTCCGAGACTTATTGAGAATTGCCTTATAGCATCTCGAGATACTGGATCATAGATAGACGCTAGGTCTAGTAGTTCTCGTAATGTAATAGATTTCTCGTAGACTTCAAACCAGCTACTAGTATTTGATGCATCGGGGAGTCCACTCCAAGATATCTTGTAGAGGTAACTTGGGTTTAACATGCTAAGAGCTTTATAGAATAATACAGCTCCCTCTACTCCTGAAATTTCTATCAGCTCTTGTGAGAAGCCCATTACATTTTCTATACTATTGAGACCTTTACTTAATGCTAAAATTGTAGATGCTGAGTGTAATGATAGGAGAAATAATGAGCCTAAACCAGTATTTCCCCATAGCCTAGACATTTCTTTTACTCCATTAAACCAGCATTTCACCCAGTTATCTGGATCAATACAACTACATAGACATACTTCATAGCCTATTGGAGAAGTGTATAGTATTGATAGAGGGTCTAGATCTGTTCTTGGCTGTTTAATTGATGAGAGACCGGGTCGTGGGACTAGTACATCAGTTGTAAGAGCTGAAGAGCATGCACTAGCTATTTTTTTACAGATATTCGTTGTATCTTTATCTCCATTCTTTAAACTATACATGTGGGTAACCTAGGGAGCTGTTACTTCCTAGAATGTATTTCTACTATATCGCCATCTTCAAGTAAATGGTCTAGACCTACACGTTCTCCTGGGTATTTTGCTGATGGACCCCATATCTTTGCATATTGGAAGTATTCGAGCATATCACCGTGAATTTTCTCAGCTAGGTCTCTGACTGTAGATCCTTTAGGTAATGTTAGAGGGGTCTTACTAGGCTCACTGTTAGGCTTTTTAGTATAAACTCTAATTATCCCAAGTTTTCTAAATAGTATTTCACCTAGCCTATCCAGGTTTATCATTTTCTTTACAGAAATAGGTATAAGCCATACTGATTTATCTTGGTGAGATTTAAGATAAGAGTATAATTGTTTATATTTCTCTACAGAGCCTGGGAGATCTATCTTATTCGCTAGTACTATAGTAGGCTTATATATAT
>WAML01000245.1 GCA_015522345.1 Desulfurococcales archaeon | reverse complement strand
AGTACTTTGTATATCCTATAATTTTATTCCATAATATTTCTCTAGAACTTTTACTAGCTCTTCCTCACGCGGCTCTATAGTTGGTGCATCTCCAGCTGTTTTACGCACTATATCAGGGTCTTTTAGTCCATGTCCTGTTACTAAGACTACTATTTTTTCATCTTTATCTACTAGGCCATCATTTATAGCTTTCATTAATCCAGCTAAACCCGCTGCGCCACTTGGTTCTGCAAATACTCCTTCTAAACTAGCTAGTAACTTCATGGCTTTCAATATTAGTTCATCTTCTACTGCTACACCATAGCCGTTTGTGTGATAGAGGGCTTTTAAGCCTGCATCGCCATCCCATGGGAAGGTGTCTTCCAAACCTGTAGCTATGGTTTCCGGTGGTTTTTCCCAAGGCCTTATATTCATTGGGTCTTGTTTCTCCATCCATGCTCTCACGAATGGTGCGTTACCTGTTGATTGTACAGCAACTATTTTAGGATATCCGTTAATCCATCCAACGTTATTAAAGTCTCTAAATCCATTATATACTCCAGTTAATAGAGATGCTGCACCAGTTGGTATAAATACTTGGTCTGGAATACTCCAGTTTAATTGCTCAATTATTTCGAAAGCTATAGTCTTAGGCCCCTCTATTTGATAGGGATTAAATGGTCCGAAGCTAGGGGAGGGGTAGAAACCGTATTTTTCGACAACTAACTTCATCATTTTTACTGTAGGGTCTTCTGCTTCTGTCCATTTAACTCTAATTACTTTAGCACCATAGAATAATAGTTGAGCTATTTTACCATATGCTGCAAAATCGGGTACAAAAGCTATTACATCTATTCCAGCCTTAGCCCCATAGGCAGCTAGAGCTGCAGCAGCATTACCACTACTAGCTATAGCTGCTTTAGTGAAACCAAATTGTTTAGCCATACTAACTGCTACACTCATACATCTATCTTTGAAGCTACCCGTAGGCATTCTTGTTTCATCTTTTAAGTATAGATTCTTTAATCCAAGATACTCTCCTAAACGCTCTGCTTTAATTAACGGAGTTCCTCCTTCTCCTAAACTGACAATATATTTTCTATCACTTACTGGTAGGAACTCGAAGTATCTCCACATATAGAATGGTCTCTTAGCTAGTTCTTCTCTAGTAATACTGTTCTTTATAGCCTCATAATCGTAGTAGATATCAAGTCTACCTAAGTCCTTGTTTTTACACATTACTGGTTTTTCATCAAGATAGTATATTCTTCCACAACGAGCACATCTAAGGTACTTTACGAACGGCATGTATAGCACCCTTTTTAGGAATTCTACTGTACTTGTACTAGTTATTTACGAATTAGTAAAATAGCTTGACTGTTCAAAGAGTGTTGATAGTATATTTTTACTGTTTGAGAAAATTATTATTTAAAAAACGGTTTGTTAATGTAATACTACTTACTCGTCTTCTTTTCTCCATAGAAAGGTATGTGTGGTCTAGGAATATATTCTACACCGGGTCTATGCTGTATTGCTTGTGGATATAGCTCCATTAATAGATATACTTCTGGAGGAACTTTATCTGATACAGGCAACCCCATAGATTTAGCTTCTTCATATGTTATGGGATAGTCGTGTGTATAGTATCCTTCTGTTAATCTCTTAGCTATTTCTCTTGCTTTTTCCTCAGATAGTTTATCTTTGAGTAAATAGACTATAGTATCTTGTATCTCTCTTAGAGCTTTTTCTGCAACATCTGCGTAGATGAGTGTTGTATCGCTTGCTTTATCTCCTTTTTCACGTGCAACCTTGAGTATTGAAGGTGCTGGAAAAACTCCTTGCGGAGTCTGGAGCTGTGGATCTAGTGGTCCTAGGACGGCAGAGTGATCCATTAATATTTCATCAGCGGCTAATGCAATTAAAGTTCCACCGCTCATCGCATAGTGTGGTACTATTACTATTTTCTTACCCGGGTGCTTCTTTAGAGCCATAGCTATTTGTGAAGCTGCTAATACAAGACCTCCGGGTGTATGCAGTATTAACGCAATTGGCTGTTCTGGAGGCGTTGTCCTTATAGCTCTTATAACTGCTTCGGAATCCTCAATATCTATGTAGCGATATACAGGTATTCCAAAGAAACCTATCTTCTCCTGTCTATGTATCATAGTTATAACGCGCCATCCATACTTTCTCTCCATTTCCTGGATAAGCTTTAGTCTAGCATTTTGTAGAGCTTTATATCTTAGATAGGGGTGGACTAATGCATAGAATATCAAGAACCAGAACAAGAGGCTAACTATATCAAATCCTACTCCAACGTTATACCCATTCATTAGAGACACCCTACACAT
>WAML01000244.1 GCA_015522345.1 Desulfurococcales archaeon | reverse complement strand
TGTAACGTCAATAACATACTATGTATTGGTTTATTTAAGGCAGTTTTGAAAAAGGGATAACCATAGATACGATTATATGAATACATTTCCTAATCGCGATCTTAGTGATTGCTTATAGTAAACAACAAGACATTTTTGAAACATTCCTATAGAATGCCATGGCGGCATATTTTATTGCTTCAGCCATCGTTGGAAACACATGTATTGTATCTATTATGTCATCTATCAGCATCTTGGCTTTTATTGCAATGGCTGCTTCATGAATTACTTCAGCGGCATTAGGAGCGATCATGTGAACACCCACAATTCTTCCATTACGTGGATCAAATAACTATTTTAATGAATCCACCCTCATATCCTAGGATCCTGGCTTTTGGGATATCCTTTAATTCAACAATTCTACATGAACATGAACCGGTAATCTTAGAGAATTCTTCCTCGGTATATCCTACTCTGGCAAACTCTGGATCTGTAAAGACTGCTCTGGGAATTACTGAGCAGTCTATTTTTATGTTTTCACCTAATGCATTCAATGCAGCAATGAATCCTTCTTTAACAGCTACTGGTTCAAGCATATAGTTGTTTATACAATCACCTGCAGCGTATACATTTTCAGCAGCTCTCAAATACTCATCTACCACAATATAGCCTTTAGAAGAGATCTTAACACCTATGTTTTCAAGACCCAAGCCTTTTAACAAAGGTTTCCTACCAGTAGCGAGGTAGATGTAATCAGCTTCTTCTACAAAGGCTTTGTCGCCTATAGAATACTTTACGATAACACCCTGTTTCTTAGCCTCTACTTCTTTTACCTTTTCTTTTACCTTTACACCGGTATGGATCTTTGTTCCATCTTTCTCCAGTATTTTCTTCATATAATAACTTACTTCTGGTTCCTCTATTGGTAATATTCGGGGGCTTCTCTACAAGATTGTTACTTCTATTCCTGTACGTGCCAGGATCTGTGATACTTCTGCTGCTTGTGCTCTTCCGCCGGGAATAATAATTTGAGAATTCATAATCCTGTGTAAATAGTTTTTCATTATCAATTATTCTGTCATCTATTTTATCAAGACCCTTTATAGGGGGTTTCCAAGCTTTTGCACCGACTGTTATTATGGTCATGTTATATCTAATCTCTTTCCTAACAACCTCTAGTACTCCTTTGGCTTTGAACCTTGCAGTTCCTTCTATATAGTCAACTCCAAGTTCTTCGAGTAATGATTCATACTTATCCTTTCTGAGAGCTGCCGATACTTTCCTAGCCTCTCGAACTAGATCCTTCAACTCAATTTTCATTCCAAATTTTTTTAGCAATGACTTTGTTGGAACACATCCAAAATTTACATATGTCCCTCCCAACGGACCATTATTGACTAATAATACCTTTGCTCCTCTTTCTGCAGCAGCTGTTACTGCTGAGAAACCAGCTGCACCACTTATTACGACCAGATCATATCTCAAAATAAGCGCCTCAATATATTGATTTGATGATTTTTTACTGCTCTACTTCTTCATCAGCTAATTTATACTGGTTTTAGCAAGATCCTTATCTCTGGATCGGCTATTATTTTTCCTAGGATATATCTGAATGCTTCCAATACAACGTATTCGATAAAGTGTTTTGTGCCACAATAGGGGCACAGTTTAAGACTTTTAGCTGTTTTTAATATTACTTCTTTATGTTCTTAGAGGAGTTTTAAAACGATCTTTTTAAATCGTCGTAGATGTAGTTAGCTAAAAACACTAAAGATCCTATTTTTCTGAAGTAGTTTTCTATTAGGTACCCAACCTAAACTCTTTTTCCTGTTCCCCTGAACAGAAGCATCAATTTTTGGTGTTTCTTCATTGTTTCTGTATTGATTCTGTTGGAGCCCGAGCCGAAAAAAATTGGATTATTTATTATAGTATTTTCGAGAGGAAAACGATGTCTTCTATTGATTTGAAGAAAAAGACGTTTGCAATTGTAATTGGGTTTTTAAACACGTATTTCTTGTATAGTATTTTTATCTCGAGCAAGTCTATCTCATATTTTTCTATAATCTGGTCTGTAGTTTTATTAACTTCGATAAGTTTTGATTTTGTTCCTGCCGTGTTGATAAGTTTCTTGATTATGTTCTGGATCTTCTTCCTACCAATTATTTTCACAATCTTTTTTGGTGCAGAATAGAATCTAGTACAGAGGTCGTATTCCTCTCTCATTACGATGAACTATCATCTCCTCCTCACCCGCGGTATGGATGCTCTTCCCTGTATTTATTCTTTCTTTGGTTACCCCGGGGTTACCCCCATATCAGATTTATATCGTTTCCGATGATAGTTTATTTCGAGGGGGTAACTTGCCCTCTACTTGGCGTATTAGGCGGATAAAGAACAGGTATTATCTTTACTATGGCGATGAATACATTGGACCGTTAGACAAGATTGTGGAGGTATATAGAAGTGATTGTGTGGCGCCGGGGGCGGGATTCGAACCCGCGCGGGCCGCAAGACCCACCGGCTCTCAAGGCCGGCCCCTTAGTCCGCTCGGGCACCCCGGCTTTTTGTATCTATTATTTGTCTAGTGTTTCTGGTGTTTATTAGTGTTAATTCTATGCTAGTTTGTATTCGTATTTCCTCTTTGCGTATTTTTCTATTTTTTCCTCTAATACTTCTACTCCTATTCCTGGCTTCTTTGGTACTTCTATTGTTCCATTGCTTCTTAGAGTCCATGGTGGCTCAACTATTTCTTCTTCATAGTATCTACTTGACTCAGATATATCGTTTGGATATCTCACATTGGGTAGTGTTGCTGCAGCTACTTGGAATGCTCTTCCAATACCTGTTTCAAGCATTCCTCCTATCCATATGGGTATATTGTGCATCATAGTATAGTCGTGTATTTTTATAGTCTCTAGTATACCGCCTACTCTAGCTGGTTTAACATTAATTACTCTATAGCTGCCTAGTCTATGCCCGGCTATAGCATCAGAGAGACTCTTAATACTTTCGTCAAGGCAAATAGGTGTTTTAATCATAGACTGTAGTATAGAGTGTTCATAGAGGTCTTCATAACTAAGGGGTTGTTCAATCATAGTCAAGCCATACTTGTCTAGCTCTAGAAAAACATGTTTATCAAATAATGTATAAGCTGCATTAGCGTCAACTTGCAACGGTATATCTCCAAATAATTTCCTAATAGTCTTGACAGGCTCTACATCCCATCCAGGCTTAATCTTTATCTTAACTCTTCTATACCCTCTATCTAAATAGTACTCGACAGACTTAATCAGCCGATCCATATCACCTATAACACCAATACTAACGCCAGAAACAATATAGTCTCTAACACCACCAATTAATTTATACAAAGGCTTACCAAGAGACTTCGCATAGAGATCCCATAGAGCAAACTCAATACCGGCTTTAGCCATTCTATAGCCACGTATACTAGAGACAATATCCTGGAATTCAACAGGATGCTCTATACCACTATGTTTCTTAAGCAATGGGATAATGAATTCTCTATAAACATATAGAGTAGTATCAACAGTTTCATAACTATACCACGGACCATCATCAACAGGTGCTTCACCCCATCCAATCAATCCACTAGAATCCTCTACAGCAACCAATACACAATGTCTATCAATAGTCTTTCCAAAACTAGTTTCAAAAGACTCTCTAAGTCTAGCAACAAAATGATACAATCTTATCTTCTTCAACTCCACGGTACAGCACCGCTAAGTATTTCATCCAAGCTCCTACGCCATAGAATATAGTAGCTCCTCCTAATACCGCTCTGTACATGTGATGTAAAACCAACAACAGTATATCCAAGACTATTAATATAGTATTCAAACACTCTCCTCAACTTAAGCCTCCAGTCGAGGACAAGTTGTTGTGAAACCTTCTTCAATACACTTAAGTCGCCAGGTATTTCAACAACAACTAAATCGTTAGAATTATCTAACACAATATCGAGTAATCTAGGAAAACCTTCTCTAATAACAACATTAGTTGCCTTAAGAGGATTGAGCTCCATAACTTTCTCTATAGAAGGCCCATATACTCTCTCACGAAGAGCTTTTTCAACTCTACGAGACTTAATCCACCATTCAGCAATAAATCTATCAGATGGCATACCTCTATTGATCTCATCCATAAGCTCTCCATAGTAGTCCCTATAGAATTTCCTAACAATAACACCTAGTTTAACTATATTAAAGAAAGCATTAGAGCTCTGCATAGGATCATACGTCCACTCTATAAGTCGATAGCCTTTCTCAAGAGCGAGTCTCCTCTGCAAAAGCTTAAGCCTATAGCCTATTCCAAGAAACCTATACTCTGGGACAACACCAGCCAAATGACTATAGAGATAGACTAATCCATCACGGTAAGCTGGAACACTATATACAAGACCTATAGCTCTACCAGTATCCTCTTCAAAAGCACCAATTACAACACCTCCATTCCTGTGTCCAGCTATAATCATGTGATAAGTAACTGCTTCACTATAATCTGGCATACCCCAAATCCTCAATTGTACATCCATTAACTCTCTATAATCACTAATACTCCTAGGTTCTCTCAAAACAATCTTCTTATCACCAACAACAAGTTCTTCAAAAACACTCACTCTAACCACCCAATATCCTACAATAAAATACTATACAATCCAATAACAATATAAGATATTATGGCTTATGGCCTGTCTAAAAGAGTTTAGAGCTAGCTATAGAGACCTATACAATACTAGGAAGAATCCTTGTATTAAAACAAATGAAGAAACACTAGTCAATAACATTGTAGATAGATAAACAAAGTTATCTAACTAGTTCTGCTTCCATCCATATCTCTGGAGGAACTCTTATTCTAATTAATTGCTTCATAGCTCTCTCGTCAGCAGCTATATATATTAGTCTCTTATGTATCCTCATTTCCCAGTGCTCCCACTTCTTTCTCCCTTCTCCATGAGGTAGCTTCAGCGTTGGTACTACAAGTCTCTTAGTCGGTAATGGTATAGGCCCCTTTATTCTAACACCTGTTCTCTTAGCTATATCTACGATCTTTGATACAAATTCATTCAATTTCTCTACATCAGTACTCCATATCTTTATCCTAACCATAGACATACACTATACCCCTCTCTACTAAATCATTCTCTCTCTAGAAAATGTTTTTATGGGTAGAAAAACTCTTTGGTTATAAAGTATTGTCTTCATTAGTAAAAACTCTACTTAGCCTTAATCTCTATCTTCATAGGCTTAACGTCTACTACTACGCCAATGCCTACAGTCTTACCCATGTCTCTCATAGCGAATCTTCCTAGTGGCGGGAAGTCACTGTACTTTTCTACAACCATTGGTTTAATAGGCCTAAATCTAACTATTGCTGCATCTCCTTGTTTAATGAATGCTGGATTCTTCTCTATTACTTGTCCAGTCCTTGGGTCTAGTTTAGCAATAATCTCTACTATACGGCTTGCAACACTAGCTGTGTGTATGTGTATTACTGGAGTGTATCCAGGAGCTATAGCTGTTGGATGCCATATAACGAATATACGTGCTGTAAATTCTTCTGCAACTGTCGGTGGATGGTCTAAGTGTCCAGCTACATCTCCTCTCTTAATATCACGCTTACTTACACCACGTACGTTAAAGCCAATATTGTCGCCGGGTTCAGCTTTCTCAATCCTAACATGGTGTGTCTCAATACTACGTACTTCACCTACCTTGGCGGGTGGCATGAATACTATTCTATCTCCAACCTTCAATACACCTGTTTCTACACGTCCAACTGGAACAGTTCCTACACCACTAATTGCATAGACATCCTGTATTGGTATACGTAGTGGTTTGTCAATAGGCTTTGGAGGCGTCTGTAGCATGTCAAGAGCTTCGACTAGTGTAGGCCCGTTATACCATGGCATGTTAACGCTTCTCTCTATGAGGTTGTCTCCAGTCCATGCACTAACTGGTATGAAGGGTATTTTGCTTACATCGTATCCTAGGCTCTTTAGGAACTTCTGCATAATAGTTACTATCTGTTTATACCTTTTCTCGCTCCAAGGCGGGTCTGTTGCATCCATCTTGTTAACTGCTACAATAAGCTGGTTTATACCCATAGTCTTAGCTAATATAGCGTGTTCACGAGTCTGCCCTTCAGCGCTCATACCAGCCTCAAACTCACCTTTACGAGCACTAACAACTAGTAGTGCTGCATCAGCTTGACTAGCACCAGTAATCATGTTCTTAATGAAGTCTCTATGGCCTGGAGCATCAATTATAGTGAATATGTATTTCCTAGTCTCGAACTTTAGGTATGTTAATGCTATTGTAACTCCTCTTTCTCTCTCTTCCTTAAGCCTGTCTAGAAGCCAAGCAAATTTGAAGCTTTCTTTACCCTTCTTCTTAGCTTCTTCTTCTAGAGTCTTTATAGTCTTTTCATCAACTAGTCCTAAACGATAAAGTATGTGTCCTACTAAAGTACTCTTTCCATGGTCTACGTGACCGATCACTACTAGGTTTAGATGTGGTTTTTGGCTGCTCATATACTCCACCCTATTAAATCTAAATCCAAATACCTTTATTGAAACTGTTAAATAGTTTACGCTACCTCACTCTTATAAGGTTAACCTTAGTATACAAAGACGAGTCTGTATTCGTTAAAATAGTGTTTTACGAATAGTTGTTGTATAGTATAGTAGGATAATTCGTTTAAACAAAATATAGGTTATCTACTGCTTAAAGCTATTCTCTCTATTTCTTCTTTCCTCTGTATGGCATAGCTCTTAGGGTCATTGTTGGATGCAGCAATTATTTCGTCTGCTAGAGCTTCCTCTATAGGCAATGGATTATTAAATGCCTTCATCCTAGCTCCTTCAGTTAAATGCTTTAGAGCAAGATCTACTCTCCTCTGCGGAGAAACATCTACTGCAACATGGTATACTATACCACCATACATTATCCTAGTAGTCTCTTCTCTTGGAGCAGCATTCTCGATAGCTCTTACTAGAACTTGTATAGGGTTTTCCCCGGTCTTCAAGTAGATTAAGTCAAATGCTTTCTTAACGATATTGTATGCAAGATGCTTCTTACCCATATTCCTTCCTGGACGCATAAGCTTGTTTATTAATCTCTCAACAATAGGTACTTCTGCTTTACCAAACCTCCTATGCTCGTGACGCCCGCCAGTGTGTGGTAGAAATACTGGTTTTAAACAAATGTATCTCTTCAAACTAGGATCCCTAACAACAATGTTATCATAACTCCATTTACCAAACAACTTAATCTCCTTAACCTGTATAATCACGCTTGCTTCACTCACGCTAGACACCACACAGATCCAATTCTCTAGAGTACACTATGTAGAGACTATAACCAGATATCCCTATCCTCAGTCTTTTATATGTTTCCGTGATAATTTATTTAAGCTACAGTAGTAGACTAGGGTCATAGGTATATAAGTCCCATACGCTAATTAACGACTTATAGGAGTAAGTGAGGCTAGAGGTTTTGAGTAAAAACTATAGAGATGATGAATTACTCAGAGTATACGACGTTGATGCCTCAATATCTTTTACACAGACAATAGTTGATGGAGTAGTATACCCTATACCAAGTAAAACACTTATATCGTGTAGGCTTGAAGACGGTAGAGTATTTAGGTTGTACTCGGTCCCTATAGACATAGTTCTTGTAGTTAAGAAGCTCAAAGGCTCAGATCTAGAGCTAGAATACATGCTTAAGGATGATAGAGAAACTATATTCGACGTAATAATATCTATTCCAGGAGCCATAGAAGAAATAGGTAAACACCTAAAGAGAGTAGTTATAGACTCAATAAACCCAGACACCTACACCTACGCTGCAACAGCAGAATTCGGTAAAGAAAACACAGTTATAAGGAGAAAAATGATTCCTAGCCACGCGATACTCTTAGCACTATTAACCCACAAACCCATATATGTTAGAAAAATACTTGTAGACCAACAGCAAGAATTTGAAGAAGACGAACTAGAAGACGACTATAGTCAATCATTTACATCAAGCGACTACGACGATGAAGTATACGATGATGTAATATAATATCTGTTTATGAGTATAGGAGTAGTTTAAACTCAAACTAGAAACTACTTATCTTATAGGCTTTTGTTTCTTACCAAGCCATAAAGCCTTCAAAGATACACCATTAACCATTATAACTTTGTATCTTACTCCAGGTATATCGCCCATAGACCTTCCACGAGGCCCTCCAATACCTTCAATAACTACTTCATCATGTTCATCAATATAGTTTATACCTCCATCCCATGGGACGAAAGCAGTCACTACTTTACCGTTCTTAGCCAATTGTACACGCACACATTTACGTACAGCAGAGTTGGGTTGTCTAGCTTCAACAGCTACTTTCTCCAATACAATACCTCTGGCCATAGGAGCTCCTTCTAGTGGGTCTACTTTCCTCTTTAAACCAAGCATTTTAATCTTGAATTCTCTCTGACTCCACCTAAACTTTAGTCTCTTCCTACGGAGTTTTCTAGCAGCGAATAATCCATTCGGCGATTTCTTGCCAGTCATATACTACGCCCCTCTCCTATACCCTCTACTACCATGTTGTATAGGGGATTCTTAAATTATTCGTTGCCTAAGCTACTACTACGTTGTCTACACCAAAGTATCTCTTTAACAAAATCTTTGCTCTAGCAACATTCTTTCCATTCTTACCAATAGCTATTCCTTTATCAGTAGGTTCTACACTCACATAAACTGTTTTCTTACCAGCTCTCTCAACTAAACGTACATCTCTTACTCTAGCAGGAACTAGCGCTAATCTAACCATTTCCTCGAGTTTATCACTATATCCAACAATCTCTATATTCTTCCCAATAATCTTCCTAAGCCTCTGCACATGAAGTCCTCTAGGACCTATAGCTCTACTTATTTCATGGGGATTTACAACAAATATTATTCTATTAAAATCATTATCTATAATACAATCCCTTACATGTACCCCAGTTAACTCATGTAGAAGAGCCATATACCTTATTTCTTCAGGCGTTAACTTTATACTCACTCTCTAGGATTCACCCCTTGCCACTTTGTTTAATTAACTCGATTATATTTGATTGACCAGGATCAACTATAGCCATAGATGCTATACTAAATGGTTTACCACATATAGCTCCAAGCTCCATATTAGTGCCCGGAAACTCGTATACAGGTATATTAGAGAGTTTGGCATAGTATTTTAAATCCTTCTTTATCTCTGGAGGAGCGTTTGCTGCAATAATTATTAGTTTTGCTTTACCTAGTTTAGCTAATTTAATAGTATTCTTACTACCAATAACTACAGTACCTGTCTTTAAAACCATTTGGAGTTCTCTAGCAAAATCAGATACACTCAAGCTCATTTAAATCACTCTCCTTCCTCCATAGACTTTCCTGGACGCATGTATAGGTCTACTATACCTGTACCCAAAGGTATGGGTTGCCCTATTATTACGTTTTCTGTTACACCAACTAATGGATCTACTTCACCAGCTACAGCTGCTTCAGCAAGTTTCTGTACAGTCATTTCAAAAGCTGCTCTAGCCAATACACTTGGTTTCTCACCGGCAACACCATGTCTACCAACTTGTTTAACTGTACCACTCCAAGTCATTACATCAGCTATTACCATTACATGCCTTATATCAACATCGAGACCCTGGTCTTCTAGGACATCCATAATCTCTTTAATTATAGCAGTACGAGCAGCTTCTATACCAAGTACTTCCTCTACTTCCTTGATATTGTTAGTAAATACTCTCCTAGGATCTACGCCAGGCACCTTCATTACTTCAGCCAAATTACTTCCCTCAGCTATCAATACATATTCTTCTTTTTCACCACCATCAGGCTGTGGTACAAGACGTTTTTGTATAATTACTTTATTTATGCCTTTAACACCCTTGATTCTAGCTTGGAGTATCTTAGTCCTAATCCTCTCTATTTTAGTAAAGTCTGGAGAAGTCTTCCATTCTATAAAAGCTACTTTATTGGCTTCATCAATAGATACTTCGCCGAGTTTTAGTTTCTCAAGCGCCTTCTTAACATCATCTATTCCAACACCTTTATCCTCCATCATAATAGGGTCTAGCTCTATAGTTACTCCAGTCAATGGATCGACATCTACTCTTTTAGCAATATTCTCTATAGTAGTAGTCTCTATACGCCTCTGTACTTCACGAGCCTTTTCTTCACTATACTTGTGTTCTTCGTCTAAGTGTATCTCCATTATTGGAGTACCAGGCTTCTTACGTGCATCAACAATTTCTATTAACCTAGGGAGACCAAGGGTTACATTGAATTCACGGACTCCAGCGAAGTGGAATGTACGTAGAGTCATTTGTGTAGATGGTTCTCCTATTGATTGAGCAGCTACGGTTCCAACAGCTTCTCCAGGCTCTATAAGTGATTCATTATATCTGGCAACGATGTTCTCTATTAATTCATTTAATTCCTCATATGTTAGACCATGGGTTTCCCATACATCTAGTATACGTTCTCTTGCTTCCTCATAGACTGCTCTACTCACTCTATCCCTAAGCTTCTCCTCAAGATACTTAATGAGTTCTTCTCTAGACTCTATTGTTTTCCCACTCATAGCTTCCACCCAAGAACTTTCTCTATAACACGCTCGATCTTAACTGCTTTTCCATGATCGCTCTTCATAGGATCTACACCGTCTTCACCATATTTAAACTGTACTATTTCTCCAGTAGGCATACGTACTGTACCATCGTATTCAACCCTTAGATCCTGTAGTGCATTAATGAGCCTCCTCTGCATATAGCCACTCTGACTAGTACGTACAGCTGTATCAACAAGGCCTTCGCGGCCAGCTGCTGCGTGGAAGAACATCTCTATAGGTGTAAGTCCTTCAGCAAATCCATGAGCTACAAAACCACGTGCTTCAGGGCCTAGGTCTCCTGGTTTAAAGTGTGGTAGTGTACGATTAGTGAATCCTCTAGTAATTCTCTTACCACGTACAGTCTGTTGTCCTAGTAATGCAGCCATTTGTGTTAGATTAACTGGGTTTCCACGTGCACCTGTACGAGCCATTACAATAACTGGGTTACGTAGGTTGAAGTATGGCGTAATAACTTCTGCTACATCATCTAATAGCCTCTTAGACAATAAGTCAATTATCTCTTCTTCAAGAGTTTCTTCAAGAGTTCTACCAGGCCTTGGCTCTAGTTCTCTCCTCCTATACTTCTCTATAAGCTCGAATACCTCCTTACGCTTCTCTTCAATAATCTCCTTAACTTTCTTCATAGCATCTGAAGGCAGTACTACGTGGTCATAGGCTAGTGTTAGACCATGTTTTTCAGCGTACCTAATGAACATCTTGTATACATTGTCCATGAATCTTCTAGCAACATCTTCGCCATACTCTTTAACTAGCCAGTGCAATAAACTCTCAGGCTCTTCTCTACCAATACTTGACTTATCTAAAACACCCTCCAGTAGAATACCCTTCTTTATAATAACTATGCTATCGTGTGGACAATCTTCGTCAATACATGCTAGTGCAGCTGCTTTACCAATAGTTGCTCTCTTGGTATAGTTTAGGTCTTTGGGTAAGAATAGAGTTATTAACTGTTTACCAGTCCAGTAGGGACCGGGTTTGAGTATAGCTGGCTCAGGCAATGGGCCTCTATAACCTGATACACCAAGTAAGTCGATAACATCGTCTCTTGTTAGTAGAGTTGATTTAGCTGTTAATAGGAATGCTCCACTTATATAGTCTTGTAGACCACCTATTATTGGTCCACCATATCTCGGGCTTAGTATATGTTTTTCTACAAGCATTAATACTCTAGCTTCAGCTCTAGCTTCCTCGCTCTGCGGTACATGGAGGTTCATTTCATCTCCATCAAAGTCAGCATTATAAGGTGGACATACTAGTAGGTTTAATCTAAAGGTCTTGTACGGCAAAACTCTTACTACGTGAGCCATAACAGAGATACGGTGTAATGATGGTTGTCTATTAAACAACACTATATCTCCATCCATTAGATGTCTCTCGACAATAAAGCCTGGTGTAAGCGATTCTGCAACAGCTTTTCTGTCAACAAATCTAAGGTCTATACGTCTACCATCTGGTCTAATAATATAGTTTGCTCCAGGCCATTTCTCAGGCCCATTTAATATTAGTTTCCTAAGCTCCTCAATATTCCATGGAGTAACTCTCTCTGGTACAGTAAGTACTTTAGCTACATCAATAGGTACACCGACTTCGTTTATACTAAGGTTTGGATCAGGTGAAATAACTGTTCTAGCTGAGAAATCAACTCTTTTACCACTCAAGTGTCCACGGAAACGTCCTTCTTTACCCTTTAGTCTTTGCGCAACACCCTTTAGTGTCTTACCACTACGGTGTCTAGCAGGACTTATACCAGGTATTTCGTTGTCGAAGTAAGTAGCTACATGGTATTGTAGAAGCTCCCATTCTTCTTCAATAATAGCGTTGGGGGCACCGCTTTCAATGTGTTCTCTAAGCCTATTGTTTATACGCACTATATCCACTAGCTTATGAGTTAAATCGTCTTCACTACGAATACCTGTTTCAAGAAGTATCGATGGCCTTACAGCCTTAGGTGGTACAGGAAGTACTGTTAAAACCATCCACTCTGGCCTAGCTTCAATAGGGTCTCCTCCAAGGAGTCTAACATCGTCATTAGGTATTTTCTCAAGCCTCTTACGTATATCAGCAGGATTAAGTCTTACAACACCTTCTTCTCTCTCTTCATAGAATACATAGGGTTTCTCAAGTCTAATCCTATACTGTTTAGCTCCACAGTGAGGACACGTTGTTACCTTAGCTGCTTTTCTACGAACATATTCTTTCAATCTTTTAACCAGTGGATCAGCACCGATCTTTTGTAGACGAGTCATTAGGTCTAGGTATTGCTGGATCTCTTTTTGATCAAGAAGTACTCTACCACATCTACGGCAAGTAGTCTTCAAATACATATGAATATGTTTTACATAACTAACATGGATAACTGGTCTAGCCAACTCTATATGGCCGAAATGACCGGGGCAAGCATCCCGTGTATTACCACATACAGGACATACTTCTCTAGGCTCTATAGCCCCTAGCCTACGATCCATTATACCTCCATCAATAGGCATACCATCATTATCATATACTTCAGAAGTTATTATTGCAGTAACACTCATTTTACGGATTTCATCAGGACTCAGTATACCGAATTTAATTGATCCAATCCTCTTTATGGAGACCATAAGTATGCACCCCCATGAAAACTACTTCTTTCTAACAATATCTTCTAGTCTAAGTCTAGGCATAATACACATACTCATAAGCTCTTGGATTAGTAGCTTGAATGCATAAGAGACTTCAACTGGATATAGTCTGCCCTTATCACCATGTATTGGGCATACATACTTTCCTTTATTACGGTCATACCATCCTATATGACCACATAATTCACAGACATAGATTACTGTTTTATCACTTTTATCAAGTAGTTGTTCTTTAAGCAACATAGCTGCTCCATGACCTACTAGACAGTCTCTCTCCATTTCACCCCATCTAAGACCGCCCATTCTAGCTCTTCCTTCAACTGGTTGCCTAGTGAGTATTTGTACTGGCCCTCTAGCTCTAGCATGTATTTTATCTGCTACCATGTGGTGTAGTTTCTGATAGTATACTATACCGATGAATATTGGGTTCTGGAGCAGTTCTCCAGTCCTACCATCATACATAGCTTCTCTCCCAGTTTCAGGATACCCTAGCTTCTTCAACGTAATCTTTATCTTATCAATAGGTTCCTTATAGAATGGTGTTGCATCAATAAACCTACCTTCTAGAGCAGCTACTTTACCAGCAATACTCTCTATCAATTGTCCTACGGTCATACGGCTTGGGAAAGCATGTGGATTAATTATCAAGTCTGGTACAATACCTTCTTCTGTAAACGGCATATCCTCTTGTGGAACAAGTAGTCCAATAACACCCTTCTGCCCATGTCTTGAAGCAAACTTGTCTCCAAGCTCTGGTATTCTAAGGTCTCTAACTCTTACTTTAACAAGCTTGTTTCCTTCAGCATCAGTAGTTATCAATACTGTATCAACAACACCCTTCTCTCCATGGCGAGTAACAATACTTGTGTCTTGACGAACAAGTGTTGCTCCAACACCATATTCCTGTACTGTAAGGAATCTAGGTGGACTAGTTTTACCAATTAATACGTCTCCTCCCTTAACCTTAGTCTCTGGAATAACTATACCATCTTCCTCTAGTTTCTCATATGCCTTTGGACCACGGTATCCTTTCACAGACCCCTGTGGAATCTCTATAACGTCTTCTTGGCCGCCTGGATACTTGTACTCTGTTGTAGAGTACAGTCTATAGAATGTGCTTCTACCTAATCCACGATCTACAGCACTCTTATTCATTATTAGGGCATCCTCTATATTATATCCAGTAAAACTCATTACTGCTACAACCATGTTCTGGCCAGCAGGCCTATCATTGAATCCTATAATATCCATTACACGCGTTTGTACAAGAGGCTTTTGTGGATAGTGTAGGAAGTGTCCT
Source organism: Desulfurococcales archaeon (assembly GCA_015522345.1). Classification (GTDB taxonomy): domain Archaea; phylum Thermoproteota; class Thermoprotei_A; order Sulfolobales; family Desulfurococcaceae; genus WAML01. The sequence goes on along the minus strand of WAML01000244.1, from coordinate 2,206 downwards.
CTAGAATCCATTCTTCTCTGGAAATTAGCTGAGTATAAACCTAGAGCTTGCTTAGCCATAGCCGCTTCATAAGTGTTGCGCGGGCTTTGGTTATGCTCTGGATAAGGTATTAGCGAAGCTGTTATACCAAGTATAGCTGGCGTCCATATCTCTACATGAGTATGGTCTTTAGTCACTTCACTCGGGTCAAGAGCTATATAGGCATTCTCTTCTTCATCAGCATCAAGGAATTCAACTATACCATTTCTGACTAAGTCAGAGAAGCTCCACTTTCCTTCTTTAAGCTTCTTAATATGCTCTGGCTTAAGCTTTATTTCTCCATTCTCTACTACTAGTAACGGCCTCCTGATCCTACCAGCATCAGTATTTACAAATACTTCATCTATATATTTAGTAACTATATGAGCTACATTGACTTCAGAACTTATTTCTCCTCTTCTTCTAAGCCTCCTAATTTCTTGAGCTAACTTCTCACCGTCAGGATGATAACCTATTAGTCTACCGTTTAAGTATACTCTACTCCATGTAGATAGTGCTTCAGGTCCTTTTTCTTTAGCTAACTCTATTACCTGGCTTATCGGTATAACACCCAGTTGCTTGAGTATATGTTTCACCTGAGTCTCGGGTACACCAACGCTAACGTTAGCCATAAGCGCTAGATTCTTCACCAATCCAATATTCTGTCCTTCGGGAGACTCGAACGGGCAAATCCTACCCCATTGAGTCGGGTGTAGTTCGCGGGCTTCAAAGTGTGGTTGGCTGCGAGCTAGTGGAGATACTACTCTCCTCAAATGGCTTAGAGCACTCATGAGGTTTGTTCTATCGAGTAACTGGCTTACACCAGTTTTGCCGCCAGGCCAATTACCTGTAGCCATAGCATGGAGTATACGGTCTGTAAGCATTCCAGGCTTCAATATATTCCTTATATCGGCTCTCCTTTGTTTACTCCAGTTCTTTTCAACAGCACTCTTTAGTTCTCTTACAAAATAGTTTGTTAGGTTATACCTTAGTAGTTGTGCGAATAGTTCTCCAGAAAGCTTCAGCCTCTTATTCCTATAATGGTCTTTATCATCTGGTTTCCTCCATCCCTTTACTAGTTCGAGCAGTTTACAAGCCATCTGCCCTATGAAGAATGCTTTTAATAGTCTTCTAGCTTCTTCTATAGTTACAGTTCTATTGTATATTCTAGAAAAGTCTTCAGCATCATCGGGAGTAGCTATAATGTGTGGTAGTAAATATTCGTCAAGCATTGTCCTAGCTCTCTCTATTCTAAGAGTCTTTGGCTGCCCAATAGCTATACGTGAACCAATGTAGTCTAATGCTTCTTCAACAGTCTTTATACTAGCTGCTTTAACTAAGCTAGGCAATACCTCCTTTTGTATCTCTGGGTTAAGACTTATAGCATAGACGATGTCCTCGTCTTTCTCTAGGCCGAGAGCCCTCATTAGTATAACTAGGGGAATCCTAATACCCTGTAGATTAGCGTAGAGTACGCCATCCTTCCTTCTTTCAATAACTAATTGACTACGTCTACCTCGTGCAACACTTATTACTTTAGCTATATGTGTTGCAGCAGATCCTTCGCTTGCTTTATCTACAAGAACATTATTGCTAGCCAAGTCCTCTTGTGCAACAAGTACTCTCTCACTACCATTGATTATAAAGTATCCACCAGGATCCCTTGGGTCTTCGCCAGCTTCAATTAATCTCTTAATATATTCTTCCTCTGTTTCATCGGGTTTACGGGACAAGGGATCTATTTTAGAACGAAGCATTACAGGGAGGTGGAGAAGAAGTATTTCGTGAGGACCAAAATATTCTCCTTCAATCTCAATATGGAATTTAAGGTATAGAGGTGAAGCATATGTGAGATTCCTTAAACGACAATCCATTGGCGTAACTCTTTCCTCGTACCCCTCGACTTCACGTACTTTGGGTTCATCAATTCTTATTCCATCAATAACTATTTTACCATTTATTGTTGGAACAGGTATCTCTCTATACTCTTCAATAATTTCCCTTAAGCCTCTCTCAATAAAGTCGTTGTAGCTATCGAGATGCTGTCTTACAAGGCCCTTTTCTTTAAAGAAGGACTCCATTACAATCCATCTATCTTCAGGAGTGGGAAAGACGTGTGTATTATGTGTAGACATATAAAATACACCCCGGGGTAAATCTAGCCAACGACTACATACCTATATACTAT
>WAML01000243.1 GCA_015522345.1 Desulfurococcales archaeon | reverse complement strand
ATATATGATGGTACAATAGAATTAGACCAAGAAATAGAGTACGACGCCATTCTAATACAAACAGAACATGGTCCTCGAATATTATTAAAGGAAGAATTAAAGATACCAGTTCAAGTAAAAATTGCGGAGAAGCCAAAGAAACGTAGAAAAAGAAGAACAGCCAAAAGAAGAGTGAAAAAGACCAAGAAGAAAACCAAAAAGAAGAAGACTAAGAGAAAAGAAAAGAAAAAGAAGAAGAGGAGAAAGAGGAAACGTAAATAAAAACATGCCCATTAATATAGTACTTTAAGAGCATTCAATGAAATACTTGTAGCGTTTTATTCGAATATAGCTTTTAATATTGAGTGTTTAAATAAGTATTTACTAAGGTGTTTAAAGTATGAGTGGCCCCCCATTCCATATCATTGCTAAAAAGGGTGATGTTTCTAAATATGTTATTGTAGTTGGTGATCCAGGTAGAGTAAAAGTATTATCAGAGTTCTTGGAGAAGCCTCGAGTAGTTAATGAACATAGAGGCTATTTAGTAGTAACAGGTTATTATAAAGGATTACCTGTGACTATAGCAGCTCATGGAATTGGCGGACCTAGTGCTGCTATAGCTTTTGAAGAATTGGGTATGCTTGGTGGCAAAATATTTGTACGTTTAGGTACTTGTGGAGGATTCTTACCTGAGTTAAAGATAGGAGAAGTAGTAGTAGCTTCATCAGCAGCACATTATCCAGGAGGTACTGTAGGCCAGTACTTTAGTGGCGTATGTATGGCTAATGGTGCAGATCCTCTTCTTACATATAAAATCATGGAATCTCTTAAAAAACATGGTATTAAATACCATAGTGGACCAGTATTTAGTAGCGATGCCTTTTATGCAGAAGACCCAGAATTTGCTAAAAAATGGGCAGAAAAAGGAGTTATAGCTGTTGAAATGGAGTGCTCAACACTATTTACGCTAGCCTGGATGAGGAGATGGAGAGCTGCATGTGTTCTTGTAGTAAGCGATAATCTCTTAGAGATGGAGAAAGAACCTAAATTTGCTACAACAGCTGAGCTTAAGGACGTGTTTAAGAAGATAGCTTTAGCGGTACTTGATGTATTTCATGAAATAGAACATGAATCTACTCAATAAGTCTAATAAATACTATGTAATTAATATGGACATAACGGATCTTTTTCATCAAATTTTTTACTAAGTATATATCTCCTTGCATAACATCCTCCTCTACAATAGCCTACTATAGGACATAAGGTGCATTTACTTGGTATCTTAAATATTTCTTTCATATAGAGTGACTTATTGAGTTTATTCCAAGCACCAAGAACTCCATCTTTAAGTACATTAGCTACTTTAATACCGAGTACATCGCATAAAACTACGTCTCCCGAAGGAGTAATGTCTAGTACGTTCCAGTATAGACAATTTCCTCCAATCAAGTGCTTAGCCCATTCTATTCTTTGAATAAAAGGCGTACACCAAACGCTAATAGTGAGGCCATACATACTAGCATATTCTTCAGCTATTTTTAGTGCCTTGATAAAATGATAGCTATCTATATACACTTTATTCCTTAATGCTCTACCAACGGGCATTGTAGGTATTATAGATATCTTGTGTATACCTAGTTTAACAAGTTTTTCAATAATACTTCCTACATCAAACCAGTTAATTTTATTAATAGATATATTGACATGGAGGTCTATATTATTATTAACCATCTTAGATATGTTGGTCAATAATATATTCCAGGTACCTCGTCCTCTAATTTTTTCATATAATTCCTTCGTAGAAGCATCTAAGCTTGTGTAAACAGGTATATCGTTTTTATAAAGAAAACGTACATCTTCATCACTAAGTAGTGTAGCATTCGTAAATACACTTGCTGTTACTCCAGAGTCTATTGTATACTTTAATATATCTTTTATATCTCTTCGAACAAAAGGCTCTCCTCCAGTATAATTGATATGTTCTACACCAGCTTCACTAGCGTCATCAATTACTTTCTTTACATCATTGAACTTAAGCTGTTGTTCATTAAAGTAAATCGATGCATAACAATGTGTACATCTAAGGTTGCAATAAGGAGTTATTATCCAAATAATCCATTCTGGTTTTTCTAAAATATTCATACTATGTATCCCACTAGTTAGTTAAGGACTATATCTTCTCTATTTCCTTTAAAGCCTTATTAACATTCTTAATGATCTCTTGATAGACGTTTCTCTGTTGAAAATACTCATATGTTTCCTTATCCATATGCCCTAGATATTTTAATAGATCTAATTCTATAGGGTGAGGATACCCTACAATAACTATACTGTGTGGTGGTGGAGGATAATTGTATTTAGCTAGATTGCCAAGTTTATCTGCTTTAATATATTCTTCATCTGTACCTAGTCTAGCAACACCAACTGCTAATACGTTCTCTAATATACTATAACCTACTATTTTATTTTCTAGCTCAGTAATTATTGGTACTGCTTCTCTAATATTCATTATACGTTGTTCTTCAACTCTAATATCCAATAAGACTAGTGTATGAAGACCCTGCATTAAATTATGGTATATAGTCTCAAGTGTACTTATTGGAGTAAATTCTTCAGGATACACTAAAGTAACTGTTTTACCGAATTTATAGGCTTGCAGACCAGTAGCACTTGCAGCTAAAGAGTATATGCTAACGTTATAAACAACTTTAACAGAAACATTGTTCTCTAAAGCATGAAGTCTAATTGCATCATGAGTTGTAGCTATAAAAGGATCGCCAGGAACCAATATAGCTATATCCATATACTTTGCTTCTTCAACAATACGTGATATATTCTTTCCCTCAAGATCGCTTCTTTTAGCTAAAATAATTTTATCATGATCTCTAATATCTATGGTTTTTAATAAATTATCTATAGTGAAGTCTGGTATAATACTTGTATATGTATCAACAATTATTTTATCTACAGTACTCAAGATTTCAATAGCTTTTAAAGATAGATATTTAAGCGAAGGACCTATTCCGACGAAATATAACATAGGGATCCTCCTTACTTAGTCATCAGTGTTAAAGTAAGCTCCTATTACTACGAAGATACACCTTAAATAATCTATAGGCCATTAAAATTAATAGCGAATTATAAGTTAATGTTAAACCTACAAGTATTAGTGAATGAATATGGTATATAGTGTAGAAAAGAGTATAGAAGTTATCTTGGTGATAAACAAGTATAGTTAATGCTATATTGTAGGGATTACCTTTTATAGAATTTATAAACATTCTATATGCATCAATATATGCCATATCCTCGGGAACGAATAAGAAACCTGATACAACAGCTGCACTATACTTGAATACTATAGTGTATATAATCATTGAGAATATAGGAGCCATTATATAGCTATAGTATAAGAGTTTATCGTCTCTACCATTACTATTAATTGCAATTAGTGGAATAAATGGAGCAAACCATAGATAATACTGTGGATTTCCAACTTTATTAAGAAACACCATCGATATCAAAACTAGTGTTATCATATACAAGAGTTTTTTATCTCCATCAACTGAGTAATCTAAGTGATAACCAAGGTACACTTCAGCTATATAGAATGCTAGAAATATTGGTAGCCAAATATACGTTATGAAATCTGGTATTAGCCAGTACCTATAATCAGTTATATATAGAGGTATTGTATAGAGGCTTAGGGCTTGTGGAAGCCTATTAGCGTGAAATAATATGACTTTATCAATGAATTTTATAGGATCTACTAAAAAGAACGGCAAGACTATAATTACTAAAACTAGAATAGATGTTGCAATAAATTTCTTAACGCTATCCCTTAAACTCTTCTTTATAAAGTAAATTATGTAGAAAGGAGCTAGTAAGATCACCATTTGTTTAGTTAAAACAGCTATTGAAAACGCTATAGCAGAATAAACAGGCTTGTCTCTAACTATGTATAAGTAAGATAATAGTAGGAATAGACTTGTTATTAGATCAAATTGATAACTAATTAATACACCATAACCTGCATAACATATGCTCCAAAGCAATGCTCCTTTAAAACCTTTATTTTTATAAATTATATGAAGTATGGCGAAAAAGGATATTATTAGAGGTATTTTCGTGATTAACCTTATAAAAAGTATATTGTCATTATTAATAGATAGAGCTATTCCATAAAAGGATATAAAGAAAAGTATAGACAAAGGAGGATACGCGGCTTTCGATGCAAATTTATACACCTGTAAAATACCATATTCTAAAGCAGTATCATACCATTCAATAAAGTATTTTACATCATCATATTGCCACGATGAAGGAGCTATAAAGAATAGTATTGAAAACACTAGTATGATTAGTAGTATGTAGTATTTATGAGAGTCGCTAACAACTATTTTCAACATAGGAGTCTTTATACCCCCCATATTATCACTTTTCTCGATGGCATATATATAGTATATAGCACAAGAGTATCTTTAGAGAATCTACCCAAACACTGTACTAATGAATATAATATTACGGGGATACTATTGGGCGACAAGGGACTAAATAGAGAAACAGTGTTTATAAAAGTAGGGGGATCGTTTATAACTTATAAGGATAAACCATTTAGCATTGATTACAAAGCTTTAGAAAGCACTTCAACAATATTGAGTAGAGTGTACGATAAAGTAAATATAGTTGTTGGTCATGGAGGAGGTTCTTTTGCACACACAGTAGTTAGTATTATGAGGGATAAGGATAAAGAACATGCTCTCGTTCTATGTAGAAATGCCACTAGGAAACTCAATAGCATTCTAGCAGATTTTTTCATAGAACGGGGGCTCCCAATACTCTCTTTTCAGACTAGCTTACTTGTATACAAGAATAGTAGTAACTATAGAGTTGTTAAAGAAGGAATTGAGTTAATCAAAGAAGCTCTTAAAAAGAAGTTTATTCCCTTAATATATGGAGAATGTATATACGACTACGACAATGTATATGAGGTTCTTTCTACAGAAGAATTATTTAGGCTATTAATACCCTTGATAAAGCCCTCTAGACTTGTTTTCCTAGAAAGAGTTACAGGCGTTTACGATAGAGATCCAATTATATACAGTGACGCTAAATTAATACCATTAATAAATAAAGACAACATTGATCATGTGATGTCCATTATTGGAGAATCTTACGGCATAGATGTAACTGGCGGCATGTATTCTAAAATAAGACTATTGTATAGTCTAGCAAGAGAATATGGTATTAAAAGCTTCATTGTATCAGGCTATAATATAGAAAATGCCGTAAAAGCTATACTAGGATATAGAAACATTGTAGGAACCATTATTAGTGAGTAATAATTATTCACTATATAGATGAAGAACGCTGGATTAACTGACATATATGATGATTTCCGGCCTTACAGATAAACCTGTACTTAGACAACATATATTGTAACCACATTATTCTCTAGATCAATATAAGCTTCTTTTTTAGCGCTCAAGCATATAGTTAACATACTAGTTGTTAATATAATGTATTGATAGAGAAAAGCTCCGGGAGTAACTATAGTCAAGTATTCTTCGAACCCCATGTCTTGATAATTTACTTCAAATCCCTCAATTATGCCAGGCCTAGGCACTCTACCTTTTTTGTCAAAAGGCTTAACTTCTTCACTTAACTCTATGTATACATATTTATACTTCCCATGTCTATGAGGCGAAACTACATTATATTCTTTCACAGTACCTTCAACAATAACT
>WAML01000242.1 GCA_015522345.1 Desulfurococcales archaeon | reverse complement strand
TCCCAATAAGTTCAGTACTAAATAAGCTATATGAAGAGCCTGGCTTAGAGTATCGTATAGAAGAAGGAGTGATTAAATGGAGAATGAAGAGAATATAGTAGTTTGATGAATAGTAGCGAATGGGAATAATTATTGCTAACTTTTACCTCTTACTTAAATGCATGTATATTTTCCAAATAATAATTACTATTGCTTGGGCAAGAATAAGTTCAACTAAGTAAATATATACTCTAGACATAATGTATTGTCTTAGTATTTCTCTATGTATAGTAAGTCCTTGATAAGAACCCAAGATCCCTGCTAACATACTTGAAGGTATTGTGTATAATAGGTACTTGTAGTTTAAAGAAGCTATTGCAATAGACATTATTAAGAATATTAAGGGTATAAAGTATGTAAGTAAGTTATCTGCCAAAAACGTACTGTATATTACTATATTCAATAATACGCCTACAGAACCATATTCTGCTGTAGTACAGAAATAGTTTTTCGATATATTCCCTTTATACACTACTTCACTACATACATTTAACCCAGTAATCTCGATTCTATCATCTACTTTAGTCCAGTTACAGCATACGCCAAATACGTAAATATACACTATATCACCATAGCCTTTCCCAGTAAAGTTTATGGGGCCAAGTCTTGATGGAGGGTATAGTGTTGTTTGTACAAGAAATCTACTAAACCCCGTAGCTACAAGATATCCAAACATATAGCTAAGTATAGCCATTAATATTATAGCAATAAATAATTTATAGGATAATGCCAACTCTATAACAACACCCATAACACGCTATACATGAATCTAATTTCTGCAAATCACTAATATAGATAACTCATGTTTTCCTTGAAAGGAAATTTATTAGCTTACTTCATATTATTTGATTAGTATAGTTGGAGAATATATATTCTAGGGTGTTTTCTAGGGGAGAAATGCCTTGGATAATATACTAGACCTGTTGAGCGAATTAGTTTCCATAAACACAGTTAATGACCCACTAAATAATGTGAAGCCAGGCCGTGATACAGCTAGTTTTATAGCTGATATACTAGGAGATTGGGGTTTGTCTCCAGAAATCATAGATTCCAATGGATACTATAGTGTCTTTGGAAGTATAGGTAGAGGCGATCCTTGTCTCTTATTGCTTGCTCACTACGATACTGTACCAGCAGATCCCAGTAAATGGGATTATGATCCCTTTAAACTAACTATAGTAGGAGATAAAGCATTTGGTAGAGGAGCCTTAGATGATAAATCTAATGTAGCTGCCTTAATGCTCGTACTTAAAGAACTCGCTGATAAGGACATAAACTGTACTATATACTATGGATTCACTGGCGATGAAGAAATAGGTGGAGCTAATGGAGCAGCTGTTATAGCGGAAAAACTTCGTGTAAAGAATAAATTACCTAGATTCTTAGTAAACGCTGATGGCTATGGTATGAAGATTATACATAAGCGTAGAAAAGCATTCTCTATAGTAATAGAAGTTGAAGAAGAAGAAAAGAAAGTTAGAGGAATACTTAAGAAAAAGATCTTTAGAGCAAACTATCCAGTAAAACAACATGCTCATGCAGCATATTTTCTCCCTGGAGTAGATACCCATCCACTACTTGCAGCATCGGTATTTACAAGAGAAGAAGAAGTGTGTATAGTAGATATTGAAGGAGAGTTTCTCAAATCCAATGTTGTACCAGCTAGTGTATCTATTGAGTACGTTGAACTAGGTAGTGGAGATAAAGAGCATAGATGTGATAGTGCATTAACTAATTTGCTTAAGATAGTATATTCTATTACTAGACTATCAATACCCACTGAGAGACCCAGTGAATATGGTGTAACAATAACCCCGAATATCTATGTTAAACAAGGTAAATTACATAGAATATATTTTGATTTAAGGGCTATGCTCAAGGATAAATCAGTTATTGAAGATGAAGTTGCTAGACTCCTTATTGAAATATTTCCTAAGGCAAAATACATTGTTAAAACAGGGCGAGGAGGCTATTTATATACTCCACCTATATCACCCTTAGTTAAAACTTTTAAGAATGCCCTTGAATTTATGGGTGAAGAACCTAGACTTATAGAAGGTGCTGGAGCATCTGATTCAAGGTACTTCACTATACATGGTGTTGAAGCAGTAGATTTCGGTCCTAGAGGAGGAAATATACATGGAGTTAACGAATTTGTTGAAGTAAGCTCATTGAAAAAACTACCATATATATACTTAAAGGTAGTAAAGGAACTCGCAAAATACTTTATCGAAACTTCCAAATAATTGAAATAGAGAGGGGATGTCCCGACGTCTATAGATGTTGTTAAAGAAAGACTTCAGATACTAGCAAATGCATTAAATGCATTGAGTAAAGCCTCGATACTATATTCTTTAAGTTATGTAGTGGGACTTAGTTTCTCGATAATTACATTCGCTGTAGGAGCCTCTATAGCTGATATACAGTCGTCTATTACAGGACCACTCACAGACTCCGCTGATAGAGCCGTTTTGAGGGAACAAGTTCTTACAGCAATAGATAAGTTTAAAGAAATAATTATACCAGCTATTATATCTTATATAATATCTTTCATCATATCGTATGTAGCTACTATAGTGTATTTAAGAAAATCTATTGATTATTTAAGAGATTATAAGAGTGATAAATATGGTGCACCAAGAATACTCGTGTACATAGGGTATTTAGCTGGTTATCCTATAAGCACTATAGGGGCACTCTCTATACTGTATTCATTACATAGTATACTGGGTTTCCTAGAATCTCTTATTGCAAAAGAATCGCTAAATACTATAGAGTTTAGGGAAATAATGGGGTTACTTGGTCCATTGTTTGGAGCAATTATAACCGCTGTTATAGGTTTTATACTGTTGTTTCTTGGATTAATAGGTTTGTTAATAATATTATTTAGATTATCTGATGACACACGTGTAGATATGTTTCAATACGTAGCCGTAATTCTAATAATAGTCTTAGTCTTAGGTGGAATCACTAATGCAGTTGGTATAATTGGTTTAACAGTATCTATTATATGGGGTATCATGGGAGTGCTAGCCTATTTACTACTCTACAAAGCCGCTACAACAGCTTTGGATAGAGTCCTAAAGAGAATCGAAAGTATAGTGCCTCCACCAAAACCTCCAGAGATCTAGAGCACATAATTTATGAAAAATCTTTTTGAAGGAATTAGATGTGCTCGGCCTAATTATTAAAAAGTAGTGGAAATAATGGTTTCAATAAAGTAAAACCAGTATTTGATTCAATAAACACCACTATCTCCACGACACTATTCCTAAATAGATTTGGAATAGATGCGACTCTATTGTCTGGTGTGTATTAATGGAAAAACTCGTTGTAGAAGATATGCTTATCAATTTGACTCTAGGTAGATCAATTATATCTGAGAGTGTAGAGTTATATAATGTTATGGACAACACATTAATAAAGACTATAAAACCTATGTCGGCAATTGTAAACTGAGTCTTTACCATCGGAGCTCGGATAATGTAGTTCTTTGGAGCAGCAGACTAGTGAGTAGG
>WAML01000241.1 GCA_015522345.1 Desulfurococcales archaeon | reverse complement strand
AGATGTGTATAAGAGACAGATTTAAATGTTTCCCCCCTCTACACAGTCTTTACTATTAAATAACTTTATGTATGAGCTTAAATAAGTATATGGGGGGAGCCAGAAACCTGGAAGGGAAGTAGGCTGGGGGAGGCCCAAATATATATCCTTCCCCCCGGGGGAATAGTGTAAAGGGGGTATAGAATCCATATGGAAAACTGGTGTAGTGAAGCTATAGAAGAACTAGAGTATAGTATTGACCTAGTAGATAAAATTAGTAAACTGTATAGTAGAGTAATGGAGCGAGGAGGTACCTACTATCAAATATACGTATCATTAATTGATCTAAGAGAACATATAGTAGCTGCAAGAATGATACTTAGAAAATACTGTACTTGAACACTATTTTATTGAATAAGTTGCTTGGATTAATTTTAAATACTACATAAGGGCTCAAGAAAACCAGTAGTTCGCCTGGAAACACTATGTACTCTATAAAAGTATTTTCACTAAGATACGCCCTCCTAACATTGAGCTCACGCACATGCGTATACTCTAGATAGACTTTATCTGCTGCTAAACTATAGATAGAAGTTCTTCCATTTCTACGGATAATTCTAACTATAGAGCTTCTGATATCTAGTATAGAAGAGTAACTTGTGTTAACTAAGAAGAATAGCCTAGATTTAATATACCTAGCTTTAATGTATCCTCGTACAAAAATAGTATTTGCAATAATCTTCTTAGTAGACTCGATACCTCCTACAATAACTAGTTTATCAGCTTTAATACTCCCAAGTCTATAGTATCCTCTTAAAAACACTAGTTTATCCTTCACCATTTTACAAACTACCTTTACATTCTAAGTTAAACAAGAATTTATCTATTAAAACTTAAACACTAGATACAGGGAATATAAATGTACCTTGAATACATAGCTATAAATCAAGATATTGTAGATAAAATAGGTGAAGTAATTAAAAACAAATTTAATGAAATCCCTAAACTCGATTTATTCGATAAACGATACTATCCTCCAGAAAGAGACAACAAAGAAGATGTAGTTAGATACTTCTTAGTACTAGTAGCATTAGACCATAGATTGAGTAGGCCCGGCAAACCCTATGAAGCATGCCTTGAGGATGGATGCTATCATGGAGCAGACCTACTCTATAGACTAGGTAAGAAAGTCTATGACTATAATAGAGAATTCTTCGACCCTAGGCATTTAGCTAGTTTAACAGTAGATAAATTCAATAAAATATTCAGTATAGGTAGAGCGAGAGTCCCCGATCCTGAAGTACGTGTATATCTCTTGAAAGACTTAGGGATTAAGATTACTAAGTTATTTAATGGTAGAGCACTTGAATTAATTACTAAAAGTAGTAACTTAATCAGGGGCGTAGATACTCAACCAGGACTACTTGATCTACTTAGAATATTTAGGGCTTACGAAGACCCTGTTGAAAAGAAGTCTTTCCTATTAATAAAATTCCTTATTGGAAGAAGAATACTTAATCCAAAAGATCCGTGGTCTCTAGAAATACCTGTAGATAATCATTTAACTAGAATAGCTTTACGCACCGGGTTAATTAATGTAAAAGGTAGGTTGTGGAAATATATAAAGGCGTTCAAACCAGTTACCAGAGATGACGATATGCTTATAAGACTCTTTGTTAGAAGAGCGTACAAGACTATATCAGTTAAATACCATATAGACATAGGAGTCCTCGATGACTTCCTCTGGATTATGGGGAGGAAGATATGTCTGAGAGATGAGGAACCTCAGTGCGATAAATGTTTATTTAAAAAATTCTGTAGAGCATATAGAGATAGAGAGTATCTAGTTAAAGAACATAACTATTATACTACATGGTACTACTAGAGGTTAAAGAGGAATGGCTATGGAAATTGACCGAAAGCTACCGCGTTTAGAAGATATAAATAAACTGCCTAAGCTACATAGGCTTATCATGAACTACTTCATGAAGTATATTAGCGTAGGAGAATTAGTAGCTATAATAGAATTACGTGAACAAGTAAAATCTCTAAAGGACCCTGAACTAGTACCCGAACTCGACGACATAATTATTGAAAGAGAAATATCGAAAGCAATAGCTTATCTAGTTGAACACAGGTATTTAGAACATGGAGAAGGATGCTATAACTTAGCTGAACATCTTAGAGAAGAATTAAAGAAAGAGAAAAAATATAGCATGGGAGGCCAAAGGAGGCTATTCTAGTAATATTTAGTATCTAGGTTTAAAAGCTACATATCCTTGAACATCATTATAGTATTTTACAATAAATCCCGCTTTTCTAAGCCGGTCACCAATTCCTTTAACAATACTCATACCACTATGTATACCAGGCTCTCCTGTATAGTGATAGAGGATGCCGCCTGGCCTAAGTACCCTATATAATTGCTTATAAAATTCTAGACTATATAGCTCTCCATACCTACTCGTAATTCTCGGTGGATCATGTATTATTCTGTCAAAATAGTTTTCACCGAAATAATTAATGACTTTAGTAATGTCACCATATATTATATCTATTCTATTAGATTCTAGGTACTTACTCCAAGGATTATGTCTTGTAATCTCTATTACATTGGGGTCTATTTCAACAGTAATAACTTGACTAGCTCCACGAAGTAAGCTATGGATAGCAGTGTATCCTAACCCCATACACGTATCTAAGACTCTAGAGTTTCTTCTAATACGAGCGCGTTTCACTTTGTTTAAGCTATCTAGCCAAGGAGTAATACCAACAATTCTATGCATGTGTATACCATTTATTTCAAGAGTCGGGGCCACGTCTTTGCCTATAGGTTTTAACTTGTAAATACCTTTATCCCTTATGATGACTTCAACCAATTTACCTGATTCTGTAACTTCATAGACTCTATCACTTCTAGTAATGACTTCTTTGAGATAATTTATAGGGATTTCAATACCTCGAATCACTACATATTCTCCACTCATATACACATTCTCTTTAGTAATCCCAAGATCGAGAGTTATCCTTATACTACTTAACCTCTTCTCATAAGCAGTAATTATATCTTGAAGAACCCATGTAGTCAGCCTAGGCAGATCTATGTACTGGTAATTAACATACTTCAGATCTTCCATGATATATGACTACCCTTTATTATCTAGGCTCCCTGCTACTATATGTATTAATTCACTTAAATTACTAATACGATAATCAGGTTTGAAGGGATGCATCCAAGGAATGCCCCTGTATCTAATAATGTTTACAGTATTAATTTCTGGAAAAGAGATCTTTGCAAACATTAATGGCTCTGGCTTGTCATCAATAATAAATATTCTTCTAGGAACTACATTAAAAGACTTGATTATATCATTAATTGCTTCACTATGATCCTTAACATTATCCCCTATAATGTATGTTTTTTCAAAATACTTATCTAAACCAGATCGTTTAATACGCTTAATCTTTAGCCCAGAAACTTCGTCTCTATAACAGAGGATTACTAATCTACATTTATTACTGAGTTCATCAAGCGCTATTATATCATCAAATAAGCGTGTATGATTAATCCTATATTCCCAGAACTTCTGTATTAATAATTTTACATTAACTTCCAGACCTAGCATAGAGAATAACTTTGGCCACCAAAAATCGTGTGGTATACGACAAGCATCGTAGAGATCTTCGTAGTACAACAATATATTGACTAGATCATCTATACGGTGCGTCTTATACTCTTTAATTAATTCTATATAAAATTCCCTTAGACAAGAATAGGTATCCGCTAAAGTACCATCAAAATCGAAAGCACACACTATGTTATTCATTCCAATAGATCACCTTATTTGAAGAATATGTGGAGAAGTATATAAATGCGTTAAAGAAAGTAGTAGCTTTGTTAGTTAGAGAAGGCTCGCCTATATGCTATTGCTCAATAGATTATTTAATAGATTTGTCACTGTATCTTTTGAAGAACCACCATTATTTAATAGATGAATTATTAAGGCCATTATATGTTTGCACATATATCCTGTACTATAGAAATCACTGCAAGAGCATTTGTATCCATCATTAGAGATTTTAACTACATGTACAAGTCCGCTATCACCTACAATAAGTCCTTCAATATAGTCTCTTCTAACATGGTATTTAACTACAGATTTCTTGTGAACTAGCGAAAATGCTCTATAGACTCTAGAAGGTGTAGTATATTTTCCCCTAAGCAATAAACTTATAATATCTCCTCTTGTAATTAGTCTCAGCAATTCACTAACACCAGTACTATAGGATAAGTATATAAATATGAGAGAGTAGAGCGAATCTATTCACATTCATGTAAAGTGTAGAATAATCGTGAAATAATATTTTGAAGTAGGTTATAGTACATTAACATTTATTCTTTTATCAACAAAGTACGTTTTAGTTAATTTCCTCCATATAATCCTTAGTATTAGAGAATATTCTCCTCTAGGTATATTTACTGGGATCTCAATTACAGTCTCTTCACCGGGATTTAGGGCCGGAAGTTTTTCTTGATATACTGTTGTTCCTAAATGAATTAGTGTAACTAATGCTTTATCAGGCTTTGACTCGCCGTTATTGACTATAATAGCTTTTATTTTGTCTCCTCTAGATATTTTCTCCGGCAAAATAATATCCTTTACTTCAAGCTTAGGCATTTTAATATGTGTTTGCAGCAATAGTATTGATGAAAGGAGGAGTTCCTTAGGATAGTATAGTGTTGGTGTATCTAGGTGTTTTATTTCAACATTATTTACTTCATTTACATTACTTACTTTTAAAGTTAATTCATCTCCTCCTACAATACCTTCTACTAGATAAAGATGTTCTCCATTAAATCTTATGCTTATCCTTGCTTGTGTACTAGGTGATATAAATACAGTCTTTAATTCACCGCTTAACCCAACATCTGGCTTATGCTTTATAGATATATTGGCTGTTTCACCTGGTTCTAAAGCTAAAGCTCCACTAACCATACTAACACTACTCTTTGCATCTTCGGTTTCAAAAGCCGTTAGTAATGCAACATGACTTATAAATAGTTCCTCGCTTCCTTCATACTTCATAAGTACACTACATCTATTCCTTCTTTTATCCTCCATACTCTTAATAATAGGTGTTACATCATAGACCAGTTTTGCAAAATAGAAGTTCTTAAGTTCCACAATATCATTTGGCTTAAACTCTCTAGTTATAGGTACTCCATTTAGTTTTAAACGCCACGTAATATTCTCTCTTGGAACCTTAAGAGCTATTTCTAGAACAGACCTACCTATTTTCACGCCTTCGGGAATCCTTAGTTCTAAGGGAATAAATGCTTTAGACGAACTAAGTCCCCCGATCTTGATATTTGGTGTACGAGAAATATATACTACATCACCATTTATCGTATCAAGTATATACTGTTTCATATCGCCTTTAACCATTTCACGACACCACCTTACTATTCCTAGTTAATGCAGTACAACCATAAAAACATATACCATGTATGACAAAGAAGATACGGTACGTAGTCTATAGTTTCGCTATTTAATTAAATTAATTCTGATCTTAGATAATCCTCTAAGGGCAACCAATTTTTCTTTTCTCCCCAACTTAGCTTCTTTAATTATCTCTTCTAACGTAATGACTACTTCTTCAGCATGTTTTCTATTAATTGGATAGGGTACCCCATCCTTACCTCCTATAGCATACGCGTATTTAAAAGGATCGTAGGGTGTTGTAACAGGATCGTGTGTATCAGGAGGCTCATTGTATATAAGATCACTTATTAGAGCTAGTGCTCTAACGACTTTGTCATTAACTCCCCTAATTAACAGTAGACTTGATATATCGCGGGGATATATTTCATAGATTTTCTTTAATTTATCGAGTAGTTCTCTAGGCGTTGGCAGAGGTTTATATAATGTAATTTTCTTATTTGAGTTCTTTACTTCGCCTATTAATCCCGTGCGAGTTTCTAACAAATACATTGTTATAGTATTTTGTTTATTAATGAAACTATATGCTCTCACATAATCATTTATTGTTTTAACGGGTTTTTCGTTTACGATATCAATAATGGTTTTTCTAGTTCTATGAGAGAACCTTGATACAAGATTTAATATCATATCATGTTTAGTACCTGAAATAGCTTTATGAGGGTCATTGTAGTAGTCTTTTGGCATATACCAGTGGTATCTTCTCGCCATTTTTACTTTAATATTCATACCTTGCTGTATAATACACCATTTTCTATTATTTGAAATAATGAGGGAGTGATGGTATAGAGTGTATTTGTCTTGAAGTAAAACTGAATCTATTTTAGCTATAAGTCTAGATGTTTTCTTCAGATTCTCTACAAATGAAGTGTTTAACCCATATAGTTCTGCTACTTTATCTAGTTCTTCAGGTACTTTACGGGCTTTAGCACCTTTTCCCCCAAGCACTATAATGCCTAGATCGGGGTTTTTCCATGTAATTTCCTTTAATATACCTAGAGTTACTGTAGTAGATCCACTACTGTCCCAATCCATTCCTATAACATTGTTGAGAGCTTGAAACCATAGCGGATTAGATAGTCTATCAACAACTTTATCTACACCAAATTCGTCAACCATAACCTCTATTATAGCCTTTGCGAGTCTCTTCATTATTTGCGCAAGCCATTGAGGCACATGTCCTCTATGAAGCGGTAATTCTGCAATACCTTCTAATAACATATCTGTACTCACTCATACTATATACTGAGGCTTAATATAGTGTATTATATCAATACCTTATATACAGTGGTGTTCAGTAATTATAGAATGATGATGAATTACTCCCGGCAAGACCAGGAAAAACATGGGATGAAATAAACTTACCCAGCTGAAGTACACCTCTTCAATATTTTTAAAGAAATTAATTACTATGGATGATGATTTTTCGGGGAAAACGAGCCCCTATGATACTTAGGCAATGAAGATGCGGTTACCCTTCTGACATTTAATAGTATTCTAGCAATAAAGAATAATACGAAGGATAATCTCTAGTTTTACATAGATTAACTAAGGGTAAATCATATATTAATTTAAAGTAGGAATAAGGTAGTGTTAAAAATTGAAATGGTGGGAAATACAAGGAGTTCCTAAACCTATTTATGTTGGAATAAAGGAGAAGAGGAGTAGTTTATCTTTTCTACTATTTATAATTGGAGCATTTATTCTATTCTTACTCCAGCTCCTTGATGTATTGTTTAGAGAACTAACTTTTATCCTCATAACTCTACTGCTTTTAACACAAGGCATACAAACGTTCTTTACAGGATTCTACAAAGTATTAACACATAGTACCATAGGTTTTATAAAACAACTCCTAACAACATTAAATGGACTTATTCTAGTATGGAGCGTACCAAGTAAATATGTTCCAGTAGCAGCTAAAGTAGTTGGTGGAGCATATATCTATGTATTTGGATATAAGGGAGAAGTCTACATAGTCTATGGATACCCCATAGTACATGGCAAAATAGAGAAGCCGCGTAAACGTTTACAAGTGCTTAGAATCACAGATTACATGGGGATTGTAGAAAAGATCGTAATTAATGGGAAAGAGCATAGAGTTAAACGTATTGAAGTAGTTGCTCCCTATCCAGAAATTCCTCGAATATGGTATAGAATGATAATACGTGGATTTATGTTTAAATCAAGTGAAACACAGCCATCAATAATAAAAGACATCATAGTAAATAAGCAGAAGATCAAACATTAAAACATTTCTTCAAGAACTATTTCTTCTCTAGAGAATGTTTTTTAATAAGGAGTAATGGCCCTTCTTTACCAATAACCAGTATTTTATCACCAGCTTTAATGTCTTCAGTACTTTTAGCTCTCCAGTATTCTCCATCAACTATAACAAATCCTTCACCACCAGATTTTATATCATCGACAGCTCTCCCAATCTTACCTACCATATCAGGTCTAAGTGTTGGAGGTTTTCTCTTTGCTTGAATAGCCTTATATACTACAAAACCAGTAAATACTCCCATTACTACAGCAAAGAATATAGCTGTCCAGAACAACATTTTCTGATACTCTCCACTAACAACCCATCCTGGAGTGTATAAAGGCATTAAAGCCATGCCTATGGCTATCATTAATATGCCCGTAAAACCAAGTACTCCAAAACCTGGTGTAACAAATAACTCGACGCTCAAAGCTATAGCTCCTATGATTATTAGAGCTAGGCTAGCTGTATTAGCACTAAATCCTGTCCCAACTAAGCTAAGGATGAGTAGTGCTATACCAATAGGAGTAACTACAAAGTGCCCCGATAAAATACTAAATAATATAATCATAATACCTAGTGTAGCAAGTATACCATTTATTATAGGGTCAGATAAGAAGTGGATTACACGAGCTCTAATACTTCCTCCATAGTATATTATCTCAGGGTTATCTAAGACAAGCTTTATTGAAGAACCAGTATCGATCTTAACTAAATAACCGTTTATTTTACTTATTAAATCATTTACATTATTAGCTATAAACTCTATAACATTATATTTGAGGGCCTCACTAGCTTCAAGATTAAGATTTTCAGTAACAAACTTTGTAGCAGCCGTAACGTTCCTACCCCGTAGCTTAGCCAATGTTTCAGCAAGTTTTCTCACAGGCTCTATTATTTTAGAGAAATTAACAGGCTGGTACTCGCCAGTAGCTGGGTTATACATTACCGGCTGCATAGAACCTATTATAGTACCCGGAGCCATTGCAGCAACATGGGTAGCTAATAGTATAAGTGTTCCCGCACTCCAAGCACCCTTGGGATATACAAAGCCTATTACTGGAACTCTACTCTGTCGTATTAAAGCAACAATTTCTTCTGCAGCATCTAAGTACCCACCTGGAGTGTCAAGTACTATAACTAGAACACCATTTAATGCCTCGGCTTGGGCAATACCTTCTTTAACTAACTCGGCTATACCATAGTCTATTGTACCTTTAACCTCTATTACTACAACATAATTACTTGAAACTAGTGGTTCTTCTACACTAACATATTTAGATGAAAGAGTGGGGAGTATAGGAGAGACTATAACAAGTATGAGCAGAAGTGATTTTATTAAAAACTCTACTCTATTTACCAAGCCAGTATATCCTCCTCTTGAACAAATCCTATTCCTCTACATGAATTATTCATTGTTGTTGACAGCTCATTTATTGATATTATCTTTCTTCTTTTATATTCTTAGCTTTTGTTAGAGCAGTAATAAGTCCTAGTTCACTACTTGTTGTACCCAAGCTACTGGGTGCTATGACTATGAGGTTTTTCTCTCTAGCTACTTCAATTAATGTCTGTAATTCACGAAGCTTTATAGCAACAGGGTGTTCTTCATAGAATCTAGCGGCTTCAGCCATGATCTTAGCTGCTTGTCTTTCTCCTTCTGCTTCAATTATTCTACTTCTCCTCCACCTCTCTGCTTCAGCTTGTTTAGCCATGGCACGTAGCATAGACTCAGGTAGTCTTACTTGTTTAAGTGTTACAGCTGTCACTTTAATTCCCCATGGATCAGTTACTTCATCAAGTATTATCTGGAGCCTCTTGTTGATCTCTTCTCTCTTAGTTAATAGATCATCAAGTTCTACTTGCCCTATTATATCCCTTAAAGTCGTTTGAGCCATCATCATTACAGCGTAATGATAGTTTTCTACAGCAGTAACCGCTTTTATAGGATCAAATACTCTATAATAGACTACTGCATCAACACCTACTGTCACGTTATCTTTCGTAATTACTTGTTGCTCTGGTACATCAGCTGTAGTTATACGCAAGTCGATTTTTATGAAGTTATCTATAAATGGTACTATGAAGAATAATCCAGGGCCTTTTGCACCCATTAGCCTACCTAGTCTAAATATTACTGCTCTCTCGTATTCACGAACTATTTTTATGCTCATTGAAAGGAATATTATAAGTATGATTAATAGTATTATCAGTCCCGGCAAATACTCTAATATGCCTGCTACTACAGCAGTAAGGAATACTGATGTTATAAGTTCTACAAGTGAATGCATAAGCTATCCCTAAATACCTATACGCTTTATAGATATATTAAGTGAACTGTTTGTGTACAAGCAATACCTAGGTGTAAAAGATTTTGGAGAAACACAAAGGGAGACGACGTGGAATATCGAGGGAAAGAGAATTAGCGAGAATTCTCTGGAAACACGGTTTTGCAGTACTTAGAGCACCAGCTAGTGGGGCTAAGACGAAACGGCTAGCATATCCCGATATAGTAGCTCTAAAAAACAAGACTATACTAGTCTTTGAAGTAAAGACTAGAGAAAAACCATCTACAATATACATTAACAAGAAACAATACATGAAGTTAAGGGAATTCGTTGAAAGAAGTGGAGGAATAGGATTCATTGCAGTAAAGATAATGGATGGAAGAGGATGGAGATTTATACCATTAGATTCTTTAGAAGAGACTAGCGGAGGCAATTATAGAGTATCAGTAAAATCTATTGATGAAGGATATACTATTGACTACATCATTAAATTAGCTGAACCTACGGAAGAAATAACTAAATGGATACGTTAAAGGTGATTTTATTGAAGAAGAATAAATGGTTAATCTTATTAATACTAGCCTATATACCGATGATATTCGTTCCCTACATAAACAGTTCTACGTACAGAATAGCTGGAGTACCATTGTTATGGTACTACTTTATTTCTTGGATAATATACGTGTTCATACTACTCTTGGCCTCTTACTATGTGGATGTTAAGAGGAGATAACATGGAATACCTAGCATTAATCATAATATTTGCTTGGATAGGTCTAACAAGCCTCCTTGGAGCAATAGTATTAGCTAAAAAAGCGGGTAAGCTAGCTAGTGTAGAAACATGGTTTGTTGCTGGTAGGGGACTGGGGTTACTTATTTTATGGTTAAGCCTGGGAGCCAACATCTATAGCGCCTATACATTCCTAGGGTTACCTGGTCTTGCTGCTAGAGAAGGAGTAAAGGCATGGGCTATAACACTCTATGGAATGTTGTCATACATGATAGGGTACATGATCGTCCCAAGGATATGGAGTAAAGCTAAAGAAAGAAAATGGTTGACTATAGCAGATGCTTTTGAAGACTTATATCAAAGTAGGTTAATAGGTGCTTTTGTAGCAGTTACTGGAGCACTATGGAGTATACCATACATACAATTACAGATACAAGGCATAGGTTATATAATAGAAGTAGCTGGCTACGGCCTCATAGACCCTACTACAGCCAAGATCATAGCTTTTACATTAATTGCTGCTTTCACAATAATAGGTGGTTTATTGAGTATAGCCTTCATAAACGCTCTTCAAGGAGCTATAATGCTTATATCGATATGGGTTATAGGAATACTTGCTCCAATAATAGCCTTCGGTAGTATCACCAACTTATTCAATACATTAACAGCATTCGAGTATAAAAAACCTCCTGATGCAAAATTCCACATGCTCCTCACACCCACGGACATGGGGTGGTTTGTAACACTCTTGTTTACAGCACCACTAGCTTTCTGGCTATGGCCTAATAGAATACAGAATATCTTTGGGGGAAAAGACGTAAGAACTGTAAAGAGGAATATGGTATTAGTCGGCCTCTACCAAATTAGTCAAATACCAGTTATACTAGTTGGATTAACAGCTCTAGGCCTTTATATTAAAGGACTTATAACAGATAAAATATATGTAAAACCATATAGTGACATGAGCTTCATGCTTGTAACGAGGACATTATTCTCTCCATGGCTCGTTGGATTAATTGGTGCAGGGGCATTAGCGGCATCTATATCAACAGCTGCAGCTATACTTCATGTCTCTGGAGCTTTATTTTCTCGAAACGCTTATCAACGCCTCTTTAAACCGCGTGCAAGTGGTCGTGAACTATTGTTTGCAGCTAGGTTCTTTACATTAGTTATTGCAGTAGTTTCTCTAATACTCGCTCTCTATGCCCCCGATATACTAATTTATCTACTACTAGTAGGTTATGCTGGAATACTACAGTTCTTTCCACAATTCATAATAGGTCTTAAAAAACCCGGGTTACTACATAAGTATACAGCATTAGCTGGCATGAGCGCTGGAATGGCTACAGTAGCTTATATTAAAGCTGTGCTTAGAAGAGCACCATATGGATTATATGAAGGATTCTATGGGCTAATAATAAATCTATTGGTAATCAGCATTGGTGTAGTAATTCAAAGTATTTTATATAAAGAGAGAAAAACTTAACCTTATCTTCTCCTTCTCCTAGGTTTTTCTTCTTCAACTTCAATAGCTCTTACTCCAACACCCATGAGCTTCTTCATTACTGCATCAAGGAATTTTACGTGGAATCCCTTTTGTCCAACAAATGCTCCAAAAGCTTCTGTATACACTTTTATAGCTAGTTCTGGACCAGCGAAATCTATATCGGCTATATGTCTATGGATCCAGCTGACAGGGTGAATTGCTCTAACTAATGGTCTAAAGTCTAATGTAAGTTCTACTCCTCTAAGCCTAAGCCCTGTATCTGCCTCTATAGCTTCTATACGTTCACCGCCACGGCCAATTAATCTACCCAGATATCCTTCTTTGACAATTATTAATGCATCAGGCACGTTCTCCGACTCTATATTAAATTGTTTCTTTTCATCAATAAACTCTACAACAGTTACTATATCTGCGTCGGGAGCATGTATACGAGCTGTATCTATAACGTTTTTCTCGGCATCACTAAGTTTTCTATTCCTCATCCTAGTTTCAATGAGTAGTCTAATACCTCTCTTAGCACCCGGTCTGATAATATCTTTTAACCCTAGATCAACTACTTTAGCAGATTCTTCTCCAAGAAGAACTTCTCTTACTACAGTAGCGCCATCTCTTTCTACACCAAGTGCTTTCTGGAAAACAGGGTCTCCAGCTACAATAAATCTGCTATTCCTACCTATACGCATCATGATCTCTATACTACTCTCGGGGGGAATGCTCTGAGCATCATCTAGGAATATCACAGAATCATCAAAGGTTCTCCCTCTAAGATAGTGTGTATCAGCAAACACTATTTTACCCGATTTTATCAATTCGCTAACTTTACTCCACTCAATAAATCCTTCAAGAATATCGCGTAAATAATTAATAGCTATATCATAGTACATCTGCCCTAGTTCAACAGCTGTTAATTCCTTTCCAGTAACAACGTCTACTACAGGCCTTGATATAATGAATCTCTTATATTCTCCAGAGAGAACAGCGTCAATACCATAGATAACACTAAATAAACTTTTGCCAGTACCTGTTGGACCAAATAATCCTATTATTTCAAAGTTCTTATTCATAAACGCTTTCTTCATCTCTTCCTGACCTATACTCATAGGCGTTAGTTTGTTGAATAATTCACCCATTTTGTCCACCTGCTCCTTCTTATTCAACCATATTATTGTCCTAGAAGAAACAACTAGTTTAGAGGTATATAAAACTGTGATTTCACTAGCTATTACTACAGTAGGTAGATATAATTTCTTTAACATGTTTATTGACTTCATAGAATATACTTGTTAAAACATCTAATTCTGATACAAGTTTACATAGAGAACTTCTTTCTATACCATACCTAGATAGTTTATCGAAATCTATTCTATCTGCATGAGCTACTAATAGTGTTAATCCGTCGATAATATATGGATATAGTTTTGCTTTAAGCAGTAAATATGCAATATAGGCTTCAATAGACGTGGTTCTGTAGGTTAGCCCATTTACTTCAAATACTCTACTATCCTTTATACACTCTCTAGTGAATTCATCATCTGCTAAAACTATGTAGACTATGGGCATAGTCAATGGATTAACAGCTACTCTCCTTTTTCGAACAAGTGTATCCAAGATCTCTTGTCTATAGCGCCTAAGCCCTAGAACAGAAGCAGAGGCTTCAACTATATTTGATACATTTTCTCCAGATACAAGAAACCTTGTTTCACTAATATACTTTGGTATACCATACAGTATACTTGCAACATCATTTAATACAACATTATCTATACCATATAAGTCAAGTTCTTTCTGAAGCTCCCATATTTTTTCAAAAACGAATGGAAGAGAATACTTTGTCATTGCATTTAAAACCTATTTCCTATTAAGCCTTTGGTGCAAGTAAGTACTTTACTCTACCTTCTCCAGCTAAAGCAAATTCTAGGTACAGTGGCGCGTCATTGGAGAACTTAATAATTGTTGCTTCAGCTATACGCGTTAACGCTAGAACATGCTTTAAGTACTCTATGCTATATGCTGATTTAGCAGGATTCTTTACAACTAAGTCTATTAATGCAGCTGTATCTCGTGTAAGCTTCATTTCAGCTATAGTACCTCCTTTACCACGTATATAGAGAGCATTATCGTCTTTAGCCTCAAATTCTACTGTATCACCAACGGCTTCAGCATCCTTTATAGCATGCTTAATAGTATCGGCTAGAACTTGTGCTTCTATATCAAATTCTAGTGAAGCTTCAGGTAGTTCTGGAATAGCTACCTCTAAATTCCTAAACCTATACTTTCTCTTAACTAGTGCATGAATAGTTATCGTTATATATCCTTCACTAGCACTTATCTCGAACTGATCTCCTTTCTTCAACCTAGTTAGTAACTTACCTAAATTAGCCATACTAATACCAATAACTTCTTCTCCCTCAACTTCATACGTTAGAAAACTTGTTGCAGGCAAGAAAATCTCTATAAGAGCTACATGGGCGGGGTCTAAGGCTTTTAGATGGAACCCTCCTTGATCAACTCTAATAGATACTTCATCAACTAATTTAGCTAATGAATCAACTATGCTCTTGAAATACTTTGCCTCCGGATATATTGCTTTAAAAGGCATTATATACCACCTAGTAAATTCTTAAAGACACCCACTAAATTATAGTTAAGGAATATGATTTATATTAACGTATTCGTCTTCAATACATCATCTATACTAATAGGTTTTACATTAAGTTCGTCGAGTACTAAATGTATATCCTGGAGGAAATTGTTAAGCTCGTTTATATTTATAATTATAGCTCTATGATTAACTTGTCTTATTTTAGGAGTAGTAAATGTTACAATAACTGGTATTGCATACTTTATTTTAGAGATATATGGATACTTCCTTACAACCCAAGAAGCATAGCGTAGAAACGTTATTACACGATTTATATGTTTTCTACCAACTTCTAATAAACTCGAAGGAGATATACCGTATTTCCAGTGTTTACAATCTATAACAATAGATCTCCCAGGCCCAACATCTATTCCTATTACATCAATTTCTAATCTCTTAGGCTTAGTTAGTCTTAGATTTGTATAAACAAGGTATCCATGACTCGAGAGTATTTGAGCAGATAATTTCTCAAAATCACTCCAACTAAGGTACTTTGAGAGTCTCTTTGCAGGTAATCCGAGCCTTAGACCATAGATAGCAAGCAAGAGCCTATCTCTAACAACTATTTTATCGCCTTCAATAACAACTCCAGGAAGAAATCTAATTATTTGCTCAAGAAAATTCTTTGAAACATGTAATTTTTTGGAAATAGACTCAACTGCTTCGCCATCATACTCTAGCACTGGTTCTATAAACTGTCTCATTTGTTCAACATTATACACTTCTTCTATACACCACGCTCTCGAATACTATGGATACTCTCTAGGTAGTGCGTCAATTGTACTATGTAGTAATAGAACTATATACACTCCACTACAATTAAAATATTCTACAATCATCGTATAATGTATAGCCAATTATCCAAGATAAACTATTTTAAATACATCTAATACTATAATGAGTAACTAAAATTAATATGTACTCTCACAATTTATCTCTATTAACACGTAAGCTAGCAGATAAGGTGTAGTTCATGAACGGTGAAGACCTACCTATACTAAGTGATATGAAGAAGGAGTTGTTAAAAGAAGAAGTAAAGGATTTCATGATAAATACTAGCATGAGCGTGTGCGACTTTATACGTGTGCTCAGAGACTCCCATGGATTTATGGCGGGTCACGTATACGAGGCTTCACGTATACTCGCTGAAATGTGGTTGGATAAAGATACTACGAAAATACTTTCTTTTACAGCAAATCTTGTAGCAACAGGATTGAGAGGAGTTTTTACGCAATTAATTCGAGAAGGGGTTGTCGATATAATAATCACTACTTGTGGAACAATAGATCACGACATAGCTCGTGGAACAGGACACAAATACTATAAGGGATCATTTTATGTCGATGACTCAATGCTTAGAGAACTAGACATTCATAGACTAGGAAATATTTACATTCCTATAGAAAACTATGGCTTAGCTATAGAGAGATTCGTGCGCGATATACTTAGTGAACTTGCTAAGAAAAAGAAGGAGTGGAGACCAAGTGAGATAATCTATGAAGTTGGCAAAAGAATAGATGATCCGTTCTCTATACTGAAGGCTGCTGCAGACAAGAATGTACCAGTAATAGTCCCTGGAATAACTGATGGAGCTTTTGGAACCCAGCTCGTACTAAATAGCCAGTTTACTGGATTGAAAATAGATGTATTAGGGGATGAGAAAGTTCTTGCAGATAAAATATTTTCATCTACGAGAATAGGCGCTCTAATAATTGGAGGAGGAATTAGTAAACACCATACAATATGGTGGGCGCAGTTCAAGGACGGTCTAGACTACGCCGTCTATGTAACTACAGCAGTAGAATACGATGGTAGCTTAAGTGGTGCTCAACCTAGAGAAGCTATTTCATGGGGTAAGATAAAGCCTACTGCTAAACAGGCTATAGTATATGGTGATGCAACGGTATACCTACCATTGATAGTAGCTGGAGCAAAATGTATAATTGAGAAACGTATTCAATAGAGAATTTTGTGCATATAGGGACTAGTAGGTGGTCTATAATAGCCTAATCTCCTATAATACTGTCTAGCACCAATACCCGATAATACAAGTATTTTCTTACATCCATATTCTTCAGAAGCTATTCTTTCAGCTTCCTTAAGCAATTTTCTTCCCCAGCCCCTATGCTGCCACTCAAATAATGGATGAGGCTTCTTACCTATAGGAACCATTGGACCATAGATATGGAGCTCTCTAACAATAGCTGTTCTAGAGTCTATCTCTGGCCTATGTGCTTTCTCACTGGGTATTCTCAACCTTAAAAACCCGATTATGATATCATTGCATGTATCTTCTACAGCAAGAAATTCTTCAACACCCATACTAGCTTCATAAGTCAGTCTCGTTAATTTAATACATTGCTCACTTGGTACTTTGCCGAGCTTCCATAATTGCCTACCTACTTCTCTAAACCTGATCTCATTAATTCTTATACCTTTTTCCATACATCTTTTTTCAACAAGTTCTCTTAAATTACCCTTTTTAGGGCCAGCTTCAATTATTGTTGATGGAACATCTCTTTGAACACGTATAACTCGTACATACTTGGGTATATACTTGTACATTTCACATATTAATTCAACAGCTTCTTCATCACTAAGCGGCTTATATAATCCCTTCTTCCACCACTCATACAATCCAGTTCCTTTAATTACCAGTGTAGGATAGATCTTTAGGTAATCGGGTCTATAGTCGGGATTATCGAAGATTTCTTTCATCATCTCTATATCTCTTTCAAAACTACTTCCTGGAAGTCCGGGCATTATATGGTATACTACTTTAAAGCCGCTATCCTTTAGTATTCGAGTAGCTTCTATAGTGTCTTTGACACTATGTCCTCGTCGCACAAGATCTAGTACGTCATCGTATATGCTTTGGACACCTATTTCTACACGTGTTGCACCAAGGTATAGCATCCAATCAGCGTGTTTTTCTTTAGCCCAGTCAGGCCTAGTCTCTATAGTTAATCCAATACATCTTATACGTGCATACTCGTTCTTTATCTGGGCTTCTTCTAAACTAATCCATTTACTAGGCTTTTCTTTTACAGGATATCTATTCATAGCTTCTAGAGCCATAGTTATAAACCATTCTTGGTAGTCAAGAGGCATTGCTAGGAATGTACCACCCATTATAATTAAGTCTACTTTAGATGGAAAATACCCTAGGATCTCATATTGTTTTAACCTAGTATGCACTTGTAGGTAAGGATCATAATGTACTCTAATAGCCCTCATAAGAGCTGGTTCTTCGCCTACATAACTCTGTGGAGTACCTTGGTCAGGTCCCCCGGGACAATATATACACTTGCCATGAGGACATGGGTAAGGTTGTGTCATTATAGCTACAGGTGCGACTCCAGAGAGTATTCTCGACGGTTTTTTACCAAGCTTTGCTATAACTTCTCTAACTTCGGTTACTTTAGCCACTTTACTTAGGCACCCTCATACTATAAGAATTCTTAGGGATTGATATATTT
>WAML01000240.1 GCA_015522345.1 Desulfurococcales archaeon | reverse complement strand
GTACATAGGATGTTCTTTTTTACTAATCTCTTGTTCATATACCTTAGTTAATAGCTCTTCACGTTTACTTTCAATTCTCTCCATAGCTTTAGCTTCTTCATAGAGATCGCTTACATCTATATTTATTCCAAGTATTTTAGCAATTTCAGATACTACAACTGCTGTAGCTCTAGGATCTGGTCTATAGGGTTCAGCATATGATAAAAGGACTACGCCAGGCACTCTATAAGCGTTTAAATACATCATAGTTAGAGCAAGAGGACCCACGACATATCTTTCTTCTAGCAAAGGTGCCTCTAGTTCTCTATTAGTATTTCTTATGGGTATCCAACGATATTTTTCACTTGGATCTTCTTTTATTGCTGGATCTAGTCCTCCTATAAGTATAGCTTCTTTTACTCCTACATCACTCACCCATTTACATATTGTCTTTACATAAATTGTTCTTTCTCTAGTATCTGGAATACTATGATTAACTAATACAATGATCTTTAGTTTATCAATTTCTTTATAGTATAGTTCAAATGGATAAATGATCCCGTATTTTCTTATGTAGAACGTTGTTTCGGGCATATACTTTGTTTCAATAAATCCAATGCGCTGCATATCTAGCTTATAAGCTATATGCCTTGACGCTAAATAACCTACTAATCCAAAGCCTGCATATCCTGTTATGAATATTGAATTCTTTAACTTACTTATATCGAAGTCTTGTTCAATTATAATATTTATTCTAGACATTATTTTACACTCTCAACTCCTTCTCTTACTCTAACTGCTTCTCCTCTCTTAAATAATGTCATGAACCACCCGGGAAGTATTGCACGTCCTACAGCTACTAAGTTATAGTCTTCATCTAGTATTAAGACTTCCTCTCCAGGCCTTATACTAGGATCAGCGAATACTATATGAGGTGCAAAAACATTTCTTCCCTCACGAATAAATTGAGCATATTTATTTGATACTATAACTCTTAGATGAGGGAAATTAAGCATTTTATTCAGTCGAATCCCCCCGTGTATCCTAAGAATTAATCTGTAATCGCTGGCTCGTAGACTAAGTAAATGTTTTCCATTAAGATATATCATTCTAATCCTATATGTTGATGGAGAACGATATACTAGTATATCACTGGGTATAAAGTCTTTGTTTACACCTCTGAATTGTATCGTTGCTATAGCCCTTAGCTCACGGAGTTCTTCAGGAGTAGGTTTTACCAATTTCGCCTTAATTTTTTGGTCACCATATTAATACTTTTATTGATTTAATTACTGGAATAACCTAGTATTGTCTCTTTCTGCTCCTACTTTTCTAAGAGTTTTCTTCTTTAAAACCTTCTTTATAGCCTTTAAGAAGTCTTCTCTTGTAACAATTCTTCTATTAGCTCTTATCGCAAAATATCCTGCTTCAGTACATATTGCTTTTATTTCTGCACCAGTAGCTCCTTTAGTTAATTTAGCTAACTCTTCTATATCTACGTCATTGGATAACTTCATTCTACGCGTATGGACTTTAAATATCTCTATGCGTGCTCTATAGTCTGGCAGAGGAACCTCTATTAATCTATCAAATCTCCCGGGTCTTAGAATTGCTGGATCTAATATGTCTATACGATTCGTTGCTCCAATAACTTTTACTTTATCCAAGGGTTTGAAGCCGTCGAGTTCGGCAAGTAGTTGCATGAGAGTTCTCTGTACTTCACGTTCACCGCTAGTACCTATGTCTATTCTCTTAGCTGCTATAGCATCTATTTCGTCTATGAATATTATTGCTGGAGCTTTCCTTCTAGCTAAAGCAAATACTTCTCTAACTATCCTAGCTCCTTCACCTATGAATTTCTGAACAAGCTCGCTTCCAACTATACTTATGAATGTAGCTCCTGATTCTCTGGCTATTGCTTTAGCTAACAATGTTTTACCGCAACCGGGTGGACCATATAAGAGTACTCCTTTTGGCGGCTCAATACCTATTTCTTCGAATAACTCAGGGTGTTTTAGAGGAAGTTCTATTACCTCCTTTAGCTCTCTTATCTGCTCCTTTAATCCTCCTATATCCTCAAAAGTTACGTTAGGCCTTTCTATAACTTCCATACTCCTTACATAAGGGTCTTCGGTCATAGGCAGTATTTCTACTATAGTACTTCCTCTCTGGTTTAAAGCAACTCGTACTCCCGGCTTTATCTTGGAACGATCTATGCTAGAAAGTACGTTGACTATTAAATTGGGTCCTGTAGAACTTTTTACAACAACTCTTCCATCAGGTAATAGATTCAATACAATAGCTTCTATTAGAGGCGCTGAAAGTAGTTTGTCGATCTCACTTTTATAGTATCTAACTTGATTGTTTAAACGCTCTCTCTCTAGTTCTAAGTATTTAATCTTGGATTCGAGAAACTTAATATAATCTTCTAAACTCATTCTTGTCTCAATAGGTTCGCTTGAATCACTAACCATAGTTGTATACCACCTACTCTTATTAGTAGAGTAGGACTAAGACTAAAATAGTTCTTACTAATATCCAGTAATTGGGTATAGAGGAGATAATGTTATGAGTTTATATTGTGAATTATGCGGCAGACCCATAACTGATGAAAGAATGTTGAAGACTGTTGTAGTAGAAGGAGCTATTCTACATGTATGTATATACTGTTATAGGAAATTAGCTAAACAAGGCAAGATCATGGAAGAGAAGTCTTTAGCTAGAAAATATGTAAGTAAGAGTAGAGTAAAAAGTGTTCAAAAAACAATTGGTGGAAGAACTA
The DNA here is from genome assembly GCA_015522345.1 of Desulfurococcales archaeon. GTDB lineage: Archaea > Thermoproteota > Thermoprotei_A > Sulfolobales > Desulfurococcaceae > WAML01. Next base: position 1,387 of record WAML01000240.1, on the reverse strand, counting down.
TGGTGAGAAAACCTAGGATACCTTATGAAGAATATGAAATAGTACCTGACTATGCTAAAAGAATTAGAGAAGCACGCATGAGAATGGGTTGGTCTACGAAAGTATTAGCTGATAAAGTTAGAGAGAAAGAAAATGTAATAAAGAGAATTGAATCTGGTAAACTCATGCCCTCTATAGAGCTTGCTCGAAGACTAGAGAGGATACTACATATAAAGCTGTTAGAACCAGTAGTAGAAGAGACTACATATACCGGGGGTAGAAGCAGCGAAGACTACTTCACAATAGGTGATTTAATAAGGATATCTAAGAAGAAATAGTGTAGGTAAGGGTGTACTAGAATATTATGAAAGAAACAATACTAGTAGTTATCCCAGCCAAGTATAGGAAGTACGTTGATGAAGAAATATCGTTAGTGAAAACAGTCTATAGCAATTACAGTATTAAGAAAATAATTGTTAATAGAATTAATAAGAAACAATATATTTCAAAGAGAATAATTGATTTAATTAAGAGTAATGGATTCTCTAAAGTCGTTATAATGGATATTCTTAAGCCGAGGCATTTTATACAATTATATCGTGAACTAGGTATTGAAGTAAAGGATCGTATGCAGTTAATACTTGAGATCTTTGCTTTACACGCTGGTAGTAAAGAGGCTCTACTACAAATAGAATTAGCTGAGCTTCGCCATAGACTTCCTTTAATTAAAGAAGCTATTAGATACGCTAAATTAGGCGAACTCCATGGTTTCTTAGGCGGCGGTAGATATGGGTATGAAAAATACTATACTATGGCTAAAAAGAGGATGGCTAGAATTAGGAGGGAGCTTGAGGAATTAAGGAGAATAAGAGAGACACGCAGGAGAGCGCGTTCTAGGCTTGGTCTACCTCATATAGCGTTAGTTGGTTATACGTGTGCTGGAAAAACAACTCTATTCAACTACTTAACTAGACAATATAAGCCTGTAGGCCCTGAACCTTTTACAACGCTATCTCCTAAAGCAAGTTCTGTAGTGTATAAGGGTAAGAAGTTTATTTTTGTTGATACAGTTGGTTTTGTAAGAGATATACCGCATGAGATAATAGAGGCTTTCTACGCTACATTAGACGAGATCGTTTATTCCGATGTTATCATTGATATAATAGATTCTTCTAAATCCCCTGATGACGTTATTCCCTATTTCTTCATCATACAATCTAAGTTTATCTATAATAGCTCCTATGTGTTTTTTATCTACTAAGTCAATTTTGTTTAAAGCATATACAATTGGTTTACCATGAACTCCGATATTTTTAAGTATTTTATGAGTTTCCCTAATTTCTACAATAACGTCATCAGGGGATTTAGAAGAATCTATTATATCAATGATAACATCAGAATAAACGAT
>WAML01000239.1 GCA_015522345.1 Desulfurococcales archaeon | reverse complement strand
GTACGGACATTTAATGATACGTTCATCCATAATATTATCCTCCCAATTAATACATTATACTAATAGGTTATTATTTTTGAGAAAATGAATGAAAGAATATACTGTTAATTCTAAAATTCCTAGGGAAAAATTTATAAAGAGTGACGTGGGAGTATAGTGGGAGAGGTGGTTTTATGGCGCGCCAATGGAGTTAATTAATATAAAATCTCTTCTAGACGACATACTCCCTAGAAAATGGTATAATATACTACCTAAGCTACCAGAAAAAATACCACCTTATAAACTACCTAGCGGGAAAATCGTTAGAGCTGGAGATATGTATAGATTGTTTGCAAAAGAACTTGTACATCAAGAATTCTCTAGCCAAGAATACATTAGTATACCTGAAGAAGTATTGGATGCCTATCGTGAAATAGGGCGGCCTACTCCATTATTTCGTGCAAGAAGGCTCGAGAAATACCTTGATACAAAGACAAGGATATATTATAAATATGAAGGAGCTACTCCAACCGGTAGTCATAAAGTAAATACAGCTCTTGCGCAAGCATACTATAATTACGTAGAAGGTATTGAGAGGCTTGTTACAGAAACAGGCGCTGGCCAATGGGGTAGTGCACTAGCTTTTGCAGGAAACTATTTTGGCTTAAAAGTTAGAGTCTACATGGTTAGAGTAAGTTATTATCAAAAACCATATCGTAGAACAGTAATGGAGATCTATGGTGCTGAAGTATATCCTAGTCCAAGTGAAAAAACAGAAGTAGGCAAGAAGATTCTGGAAGAAGACCCTGATCACCCGGGCAGCTTAGGAATAGCTATTAGTGAAGCAATATGGGATGTTCTACAAGATGATAATGCAAGATATAGTCTAGGAAGTGTATTAAATCATGTATTACTCCACCAGACTATAATAGGACTTGAAGCAAAGAAGCAAATAGAGCTCTTCTACGGCGACTACCCTGATATAGTCGTAGGCTGTGTTGGCGGTGGAAGCAATTATGCTGGACTAGCTTTTCCATTCATAGACGATATCCTATCTGGTAAAAAAGAGATAGAATTTATTGCTGTTGAACCAAAGGCAGCACCTAGTTTAACAAAAGGAGAATACAAATACGATTATGGCGATACAGCCGGTTTAACCCCATTAATAAAGATGTATACATTAGGGCACCACTACCGTGTACCTCCTATCCACGCCGGAGGCTTAAGATACCATGGTATGGCGCCGACGATAAGTCTGCTATACAAACATGGGATTATAAAAGCGGTTTCCTATAATCAAACAGAAGTATTTGAAGCAGCAACATTATTTGCTAGACTCGAAGGAATAATACCAGCGCCTGAATCAGCTCACGCAGTAAAAGCGGTCATAGACCTCGCGAGGAAGTATAGGAATGAGAAACTAACTATACTATTCAATCTAAGCGGTCATGGACTACTGGATTTATCAGCCTATAGGGACCTCTTAGACAATAAATTAGTCGACTACGAATACCATAGGAAAACCATTAAATAAATACTAGGTGCACTAATGTAAAGTATTGGTTAAGGTGAAAAATTGTTAGTTTAATGTCTTTTTCCTTTTTCCCTCTAGTTTACTTACGTTTAAAGAGCATAAATGCTATTGCTAAAGCAATTACTAACGTTATTGCATCTACTATAGTCAATGTATTGTATTGCCCACTTACTTGACTCCCAACTTCATTTACCTTAGATACAATGTCTTCTTTAGTTCCTTGTAACTGACTTAATATTTCTTGTTTAGCACTGTCTACGCTCTTACCTAACGCAGTTAACGCTTCTTCAAGGCTCCCTAGGCGAACAGCTATTTCATTGACATTACTATTTACATTCTCTAGTGAACTCTCTAGTTCACTTACTCCACTAGATATTGTCGATAAAGCTTTGTTTACTCCCTGTACTTCATCCACTAGTGTTGTGCGACTGTTAACTACTTCTTCAAGTATTTTCGATAAACTCTTATCTAGTGAAGCATTTAATGTAACCAAATTATTTGCTAGATCCTCGAGGCTGTTCTTGATGAATTCGTTTTCTGTTTTAATATATGACTTGAGTTTCTCTATATCTGTTCTAATTAATGTCATACCTGTGTATATGTCCTTGGATATACTGAACGATATCATTCTATACCCTTGTGCAACCATTGTTTTATCTTCATAGTATGCTTTTACAATTAGAGTATATACCCCTGTTTTTGAAGCATTAACCGATATTTCATAGGTTCCTTCAACTAATCCTAGTTCTTTAGAGGTGTACTGGGATATACTAGGCTCTAATACTTCTCCTTCGGGAGTTAGTATGTATGCTTCAATATTATTTACTTTAACAGGTTTGCCTTCAACTAGAGTCATTACTATTATTTTTAGCTCACTCTCAGGCTCTAGTATCTCTGGTATAGATAATGCTATGTCTATTTTAGCTACTTTATAGACGAATACTCTGCTTGACAGAATAGATCTAAGGCTCTCCGCTATTTCTGGAGGCAAGTACCATGATTTAGCTTCAAACCATATAGGGTATTCTCCGGGCGCTAGATAGGGTAATGCCATAGTCCAGTTGAGGTATCCTGTTACAGGTACTTCTAGCGAAGTTATTACTCTACCCGCAACTACTACGTCTATAGAAGAGTATGGGCCTAAAACATCTAGTCCAAATCCTTCAATAACAATATTGCTTCCAGCTATAGTCTTTGAAGGAGTAATTGATAGTCCTAGAGATGCTGTTAAGACTCTTATTTCTCCCCAGCCCTCGCATCCTATTTTGACCAGTATTTTGCCTGAGAATACCTTGTTATACTCTATAGTATAGCTTCCCATGCCGTTCTCTAGAGAAATAGTGTCTTTAGCCAATAGCGTGTAGCCGTAGAGCGTATAAGGAGTAGATACTATCTTGTATGTAAGTCTATAGTATTCTCCATCATAGCCGTATACAGATGCCTTAACTTCAGTATATGGTCTATAGATGTATACTTCGCCTATTGTGTAATAGAATAGTGCATCAGCCTTGATTGCTACATCCGGTTTTGGTAGAGATACTGCTTTAACACCTTTATCTAGAGTTGGTTGGCTAGGCAATTCAATCTTGAGAGCAGGGTCGCCTAGTAGTGTAAGCTTCATTATTTCTGAGAAAGCAAGCAACATATAGGGTCCCAGCGAGCCAGCTACACCATATACATCGTTAAGATACTTTGCTATACCGTAGCCTATTATTTCTCCTAGACTAGTCACGTTCTTCATAATAGATAGTTCTGTATAAGCTGATAGTATATCGAGATGCAGTCTAGCTGCACCATAGAAATCAGCTGTTGCAATACCTCCAATAATATACATTTGTATACCTAGTTCTGTAGCTACTCTAGCAGACCCTATGTACGCAATACCGCCTGCTGGAGACAATAGAATTGCTTCTCCAAAGCTAGGTGGTGAAGCTCTTATGAATGGCTCTGGAGGAATTAATGCTTCATCCCAGAAAGCATTCATACATGCAACACTACTTACGATAGGGACGTTGTTTGATTCTTTCATAGCCAATAGATCGTCTGTACTGGCTAGGATTTCAAATAGTCTTAGAGGATATTTTTCACTCATTTGTATAAGGAGATCTGCTAGGGCATTTCCGGTTCCATGAGATAATGCGAAGTACCAGAAAGCATTCTTTGAACCACTTAGTATATCGAGTACATGCATTCTATCGTAATTGTTATTTGTTCTAAGCATTAATGTTGTATTAAATGCGTTTGTCCACCCATATAGTGTTGCTGTAGATAGAGCTGTTTCTCCAAACATTAATGGTAGTCCAAATGGGTAGCCGCCGCTCATGTATAGTTTATTGCTAGTACGTGCTTCAGAGTTATACCATTTACTAATCTTCTCTACAATATAAGATATAGCCTCTGGATCGCTGAAAGGTATTCTACCAACATAGATATCTGGTAATAGATCGTAGTCGGGGCTTGCATAAAATAGATCTGTTGGTATCCATGCATTATAGGGGTCCATCATAGGGGATTGCATATAGAAACTTGGGGGTACAGTTTTTGCATCTCCCACTATAATTAAGTGGCTATAGTTTCCAAAAGTCTTTCTCAAGAAACTTATAATCCTTAAAGCAAGGCTCCAATTGTATACTTGTTTTAGCATTTCGTATACTGGGTCGTATCCACCTACTACAGTTGGATTATAGAATCCAGGGTACATTGTTATATTCTCGGCTTCTGTGTAGTTACTATATATTGCTTCTACTGTAACTATACTTGCGTTATAGCCTAAACTTGTATAGAGTCCCTTGAGAGCATTTGTAGCATTTACTAGAGGCTTGCTCGTCAAAATCAATACATTATTTTCTGAGAAAGTGTATTCTTTACTTATACTATACCCTACTTCAACATAGGCTTTTTCTACAAGGATTAACTTGTTTTCAACAGGATTGTATTGTATAGGGAATACTTTTAAAGATATGACGCTCCTACCATTGAGTCCATGGAATACTTGGACATCCACTATTCTCCCAGGATAGAAATGATCTGTGCTATATATTTTGTCGTCTACTTTATAGACAATACTCTGCTCTACAGGGCTATAGAATATAGGTTGTGGTGCAGGAATAACAGGGTCTTTTAACTCAATTACTCTATACGAGCTTATCTTGACATTTACTTTAATATCTCTTTCATCAATATATCCATTGGCTATATACATGTATGTCTTATATGGTAGTGCTGGTGCACCTGGAATACTTATCCTTCCCGTAGAACCATCATTAATTGATATAATTACGTGGGGTTCACCCGTTATTGAGCGTTCTATTGAGAGTTCATCAACTACTGTTGTATATGATACTATGTTCTTTGAATTAGCTAGATCATCCTTAGGCACATCTATACCATAGCTTTCTAATTCACTACTATAGTCTGGAATATAATATGTATAACCTATTGTCCCTGTGAGAACTAGAGACATTAGAACTAATAGTATATATGCAGCGACTTTACGCATAACATACACCCTATAATTTCTTAGGCATATGTAAGTAGATACTTTAACCTTCTTGTGTCAAGAAGTATTGACGGTCATGACTAGAAATGCTTGTCTAAAATCACATTTATAGCTGAGGCTTTTATTTAATTCGTACTTGTAGTAAGTGTATCTAATTATAACTTGGTGGTAGCTATGAAAGTACTTGTTGCAGCTCCAATACATGACAAAGCTCTTGAGCTATTAAAGAATAAAGGGTTTGAAGTAATTTATAGAGAGTATCCTAGTGAAGAAGAATTAATTGAGTTAATAAGAGACGTTGATGCAGTAATTGTTCGTAGTAAGCCTATGGTTACTAGGAGAGTTATTGAAGCTGCTACTAAGCTTAAAGTTATAGGTAGAGCTGGTGTAGGGCTAGATAACATTGATTTAGAGGCTGCAAAAGAGAAAGGAATAGCAGTACTTAATGCTCCATCAGCTCCAACAATAAGTGTTGCTGAACTAACAATAGGGTTAATGCTTGCTCTTCTAAGGAAAATAGCTTTTGCCGATCGTAAGCTAAGGGAAGGTGTATGGGCTAAAAAACAATGTCTAGGGACAGAGCTCCGCGGTAAAACATTAGGCGTCATAGGTATGGGGAGAATAGGTACTGAAGTAGCTCGCATAGCCTATCACGGCTTTAAAATGAAGATTATATACTATGATGTAAGGAGATGCCCTATTGAAATAGAGAAAGAACTTAACGCTAAATGTGTAGACTTGGATACTCTATTGAGAGAAGCAGATATAGTGACTATACATGTACCCTTGCTACCTCAAACAAGACATTTAATTAATGAAGAAAAACTAAAGCTTATGAAGAAGACAAGTATTCTAGTCAATACAGCTAGAGGAGGAGTAGTTGATACAGAAGCTCTTATTAAAGCATTAAAGGAGGGATGGATTGCTGGAGCAGCTCTCGATGTATTTGAGGAAGAGCCTCTACCACCAAACCATCCATTGACTCAATTAGATAATGTAGTGTTAACACCACATATAGGTGCGAATACTATTGAAGCACAGGAAAGAGCTGGTATAGAGATAGTGAATAAGATCATTGATTACCTGAGTAAAGAAGTAAATAACTAAAAGTAATAGTTTTTTCCTTCTTTACTCTTTTTCATTCTCTTTTCTCTTCTTATCTTATATTATTGTACTTGCTTTGTTCTACACAAGATTTTATTATTTCTTAACGAATATTCGTATAAATGCTTGTATCTAGTGTGCTGGGTGGGGAGTTATTGTCACCTACAGTTATAGTGAAAATACCGAAGTATAATATACCAGTAAAACATGTCGAGCCAGTATTCATTGATATAGATAAAATGCTTCCCCATGAAGAAATAGTGACAAAGAGACTCGAAGATTTAAAAAAGATGATTCTTGATTTAAATGCTGTTGATATGCCATTAATTGTAGCTCCTATTCCAGGTACAAATAAGTATCTTATAGTAGATGGGCACCACCGATGGGCTGCATTAAAGGAGCTGGGGGCTAGGAAAGCGCCAGCGATAGTTATAGATTATTTTGATCCATCTGTAAAACTATACACTTGGTACCCAGCTTTTTCAGGAGAACTAAACGTGTTTTTAGATGAACTAATGAAGAATGGTGTAAAGTATAGAGAGTGTAGAATAAATGACAAAACTCTAGACGAAGAAGAATTAGGGAAGTATGCCTTCATAATAGTTGGTAGAAATGGAGTATGCATAGCTATTGAAGGAGGTATTGAAGAACAGAAGAAAGTCTCAGCTATACTAGATAAACTAAATGTCAATGGTAAAATAAAACTGGCTTACTACGGAGTTAAAGAAGATGCGTTTAAAGACATGGATAAAGGCGAAATAACTTATGTGTTACTAAGGAAAATACCGACAAAAGAAGAAGTTATGAAGATCGTTAAAGAAGGAAAAGTGTTTTCGCCAAAGACAACACGACACGTACTTCCATATATTCCTGCAAAAACATATACTCCTTTAGAGAAATGCTATTAGACTATAATGTTTTATAACTGGAATTCTTTTTCCTTTTCTTCTTCTTACTTTATATATCGTTAAAATAGTGTTTTTGAGTAGTTTCCTCTACTTAAATCCTATTTTATACATTTTCTCCGGATTAGTAATACCGGCTATACTTAGTGCTAGTTCTCTATCTTTAATGCTTTTTACTAATTCACTAAACAATTGTTGTTGAATAATATGCAGTAGATCTGGTTTAACCATGGACATAGCGTCAACTAAGTCTATTGGATGAGGTACTCCATTTATTCCTGTAATACTTGAGATATAAGATATAAGGTGTTCGTCAAATAGGTAATTACTACTCCAAAACTCTATTTTTGTGGCTATTGAGAAGAATGTTGGATTATTTGCTTTGTATACGCCTATTCTAATATTTATTGCTTGGACGCTCTTTTCTATAACTGCTTCAATCCAATACTGTCTCTCTCTTAAAGACCTTAGCTGTCTCTTGGGAATAACGTCTCTATATTTATCCATGTATTCTTTTAGACTCCTTGAAATATCTCCATATGTTCCTAGAGAAATCCATTCCATAGGCTCTAGTATGAATGTAGCAAGAGCTTTATCGTTTATTGTTAAACCGCTCTCCAAGAGTCTTATCATAATATCTCTTCCATAACTCCTCTTAACTATCCCTATGAGAGCAGTATCTGTTTTATCAGCTAACTCAAGTATTTCATCGGTTAAATGAACTATTTTGTCATACATTCTCATAATAACGCTATCTCCTCTAGTGGACCTAGCTCTATAGCCTGGAGGTGTACGTGGAAATAATTCTCCATCGAGAACTATAATGTCTACATCTATTTTCCCATTCAGTTTATCCTTAAGAACTTTCCTTATGAATTCTCGTTCATAGATCTTAGATAAAGGAGTTGCTATAAACTCTGTTTTATCAGTGAATTTAATGAAACCTACTGTATCACTCTTATTATAACTGCTATGTAGTCTACAGTTCTGGAATATATGAGACCTTATAATAACTATTAACCTACCACCAGTTAATTCTAAAGGTGGAGATGTAAAGCCTGTGTCTAAAGCTAGTAAGCATGGAGTGTATCCAGTGTACTTCGGTATTTTCTTTAATAATTTACTCTCTATGAGTCTACGTCTTATGTAGTCGCGTTTCTTAAGTAACTCATTGATATTGAAAGACTTTATTATCTTTTCTACTTCTCTCGATATATTGCTAGTCACTATCTTTGGCAAGGGATAAGCTATTTCTTCGCCAACGAATTCATCTAAAACTCTATCTATTTCCTCAAACACTTTTACTCTACCTCTTTAACTCTTATTAGAATAGGTATTCTAAGGGGGTTCATGAGCCCAGCTAAATAGAATTCTCTACGACCGAGTATAGCTAGAGATTGTTCAGTTATTCCAGCTAAATCCATGTATCCCTTCAATTCATTATAGTCGTTTGGAGTCTGGAGTTTACTAAATAGCCATGTATTTATGTTACTCCGTATTTCAGGGTCTATATCTATGATCCTTTGTGTTGCAAGTATAATGCCAAGCCCCCATTTTCTTCCTTCTCTAGCAATACGTGTTATAGCGTAATGTGATTCACCACAGTTTCTACAAGCATAATTATGTGCCTCATCTACAACGACAACTGTTTTAACAGGTTCTCTTTTAGACTCTATAATATTCCATAGCTCTTTTACTACATTAGCTACAATATACCTTCTCGTAACCATGTCTTCGGTACTTAAATCTACTACAACTAGCTTATTAGAAAAAGCTTTGTCGACTATATCCTTGGCAAGTAGATTACGATTACATAATGATTCAAAGAAACTATTGCCTAATTTAATGTCTATAGCTACGCCGAGTCTTATTTTGGTACCTGTTCTACCCCCTAGTTCATCTATAGCAGCCATAGCTATTCTCTTAAACTCACCTCTATCCCACTTAACCGGTTTCTCAGCCATTACCTCAAGGAGTTTCTCGAAATCAAGGTTGTCAAGAAATTTCTTGAATTTATCTCTGCCTATACTTCCCTCATACAACTTCCTTTGCTTAGAAGAATCTTCTTGTGTACCCTTTTTCATAAGTTCATCAATTATAGAAGGCTCTGTCTTTAAATAATACTCAAATACATACTTTAATATAGCATAGATGATGTACTGTTCATATGTTCTCGCATCTAAGCCTGTACGCCTTAGAATAAGGTCAGTAATTAATGATACATCAATAACTATATTTGAAGCCTCTACTCTATATTCACTATAGTATGGCGTATAATCAAGTCCCGTGTGATCAAATATTATTATTTTATAGTCTGTCTTAGACTTTATTTCTTCAACTAATGCTCTTACAAGTCTTGATTTACCTGTTCCTGTAGCTCCTACAATGCCTATATGGTATTGGAGACCACGTGGATCTAATGGTATAGATATTCCACTGTATTTATGAAAACCTATTTCAAGTCCTTCCTCTAAACCTAGATTAACATCGTCCTGGGACTCTATAACGTATACTTCAGATCCAGGATTTGGAGGAAGATCTGTTTCTACAATAGTTCTTTTTAATCCTTTTGATATAATTCCTATTAATGCTATATATCCACTACTATGTGGTAGAGTACCTGATTTTACAAGTTCTGGATTATCTACATAACTTGTTCTTCTGTAAGTTGTTAGAAATGGTTCGTACCTTCTAATACTACGTAGTATACCTAGATATTCAATATCTCTCTTAGAATCCTTTATCAATACTAATTGTTCTTCTTTAGCTATATGTTCGTATCTATCCCATATTATTAATGGTGCGTACGTAGTTGTAGAACCACTTCCAACAAGCCCTATTAATTGCAAAATATCTCCCACCTGCTACTCCTAGATATATTAATATA
>WAML01000238.1 GCA_015522345.1 Desulfurococcales archaeon | reverse complement strand
TAGCTACACTATATGCTTGTATTGGCTCGGGTAATTCATGTATTCTATGTAATAGAGATTTTATCTTAATGAAGTCATCTATACTAGTTATAATCGATGGTATGAAGTACTTGTTTACATTATCTTCTCTAGCAATAAAAGCTATGAAAGCCCCTAGTATTGACAATGCTATGCTTAAGAGGTTTGCTTCTTTATACATGTGTTTCTTTTGTTTCTCAGAAAACTTCACTATTATACCGGGGCGCGCGTATTCATAGAACTCTACCCTCATTAGTGATGGTGCAACAGCTTTTCTCTTCAAGAGATCGAAGCCTCCCTTCCTAATGATATCAACCACATGGTCTACTACAGATAACGGATTACCAGGATCAAACATTCCAAAAGTAATTTTTCCAAGAGGTCCTTTATCTCGTCCCGACAAAGGATATACTATTCTCGGGTTAACGTTTCCCTTAAATCTATTACATAGAGCATCTAATGTATCTGTGAAAACTGTAGCTTCAGTAATACATAGCATATCGTCTTGTATCTTCATAGCCTGGCTACCCATAATAGATGCGAATTCCAGTGCTACGTCAATGAATATTCTACCGAGAGTCCCTGGAGGATACAACTCTATACATATAGAGCCTTCACTCAATACCTTCTACCACCTCTTTTGATACAATTAAGTGTGTATTGAGGTCTTCAAGCTCTATCTTATACACTACTGATTTCACTGGATCGGGTTTAACGACCATATCGCCTCCATAGATTTTCCCAGGCACTGTAGGCACTAGATAAGGTTCTAGAAGCTCCCCGGGTTTTTTAGGATAGAATGCTGTGTAGGAGTCTTTGTTTAGCTTCCAAAAATATGTTTCACTACAATCTTCTATACACTCAGCTATATTCTTGGGCGTGGGGAATATAGTATTGACTACGCTATAGCTTGTCAAGATCTCGGGTTTCTCCAGAAGTACTACATTTTTAACAGATACAAGTCCTTCTTTACTCCCAATCCTAGTTATACCCCAGGCAATCTTGGAGAATTCATAGGCTTTATCTCGAGAAACTATATAGGCTATATATGCTTCTCCAGGAGAATATGTTTTACCAAAGCCTATAGCTGCTGACCAAAACCTCTTGTTCTTCTTATGTTCTTTCCTAAGATAGGCGTAGATAAATTGTTTAGATAAATCAATTACTTGAGAAGCATATGCATCTTTATAGCCGAGGACAGCATAATATACTGCCTTACCCAGCAATTCTATAGAAGGACTGTATGGTTCCCTACCATTGACAGTTAATTCAATAGGTTTATTCAACTTCATGTAGGGAGCTGTAAGTGCTCCAATTAATGTAGTTGGCGGGGGGTATGGTAGAGAACCCCCGCCACCACTAACGAAGGGGGGTCTAACCATGTGCCCCCATGAAAAAAATATTTTTACTAATAACAAAGACTTCAGCTCTAACCACCTCTAACTAGTTTTAGTAGAGTATCGTGGGCTCTAGAGAATACTTGGGTAGGGCTAGAAACTTTTTCTACAACAAGCTTATTTGCATCACTGGGTTCTTCTATGGATTCTCTAGAATAATAGTATAGGAATACTTTTTCATCTATAGGTGTAGAGCCTTTCCCAAGGAGTTCAACAGCTTCTTTAAGAGATTCTACAGCATCCTTTATGTATGCTGTATTGTGTGCAGGCATAATGTTTAGTGGTAGTGGATGAGATATTAGTAGAGCAATACTCATAATACTCCATTGTGGCATGAACCTAGTTCTCTTTGCTCCAAAGAGTTGCTGAGTAACAAGTATTTGTAGTGCTTTAAAGCTTGCTTCAATCCTCTTAATTCTCTCACTAGGGTCTATCAAAAGCTTTGGCTTATCTCCATCAAGCACTATACTAGAGACTCCTATTCCATCAATGTCTAATGCCGCATTAAGTATGTAGAGAGCACTACCCGCCTCTATATTGTATATGGATTGTGCCTTAGGGCTTCTAGGGTCGTATCTTACATGGAATTGTGCTTCAGCAGCACTAGACTTTATAGTATCTAGTGCAGGGATCATATAGCCTGATAGGAAACGGCTTGTCCTCTTCAATGTAGCGTCGGTGTATAAGAAGCCTCCAACATCTTCTACTGTACAATGTTTAACTATAGCTTCTTCAACTACTACAGCATTATCTAGTTTCTGTGGAGCTGGAATACCTGATTCTTTGAAGACATTCTTATCAGTATGTTTAAGGAATATGCCTTGTCTACACAACCTACATACGGGTAAGCTTGTTTCACTAGCTATTTTGGCTAGTATTTCCTGGTATGCGTGTGCAATACTTTCTCCACTAATAACTGGTACATAGCGTAGTATGTACCCATTATCAACTGGTATTACTATAGGTGCTCTCCTATGTTTAACATAGTATCCCGTGCTTTCAGTCATATTAAGTGCTTCAATATTTAATAGTATACGTGCAGATAAGCTTAGGTAAACCATGTTCATCCACCTCTCCTACCAAAAGCTCTTAAAACAGTTTTTCTAGCTATAGATAAGTCTTTATCTATAGTTTCAAGGAACTCCTTTATCTCTGATTCAGATAGTTTAGAAGGACATGGTTGACAATAGGTTTCTTGGCCTTTCAATTCTCTAGGACCATCATATACTTCTTCTATAACACCTTTTATACCGTATCCGAGGTTTTCGCCGTATTCACAACACCTTATTCTACTATACTCTCTTCCTTCTTGAGTCCTTAGTTTAACGAGTATACTTTTAGCATATAGTGTATCAAGGGCTCTTAGTATATCGTATAATGCTGTTTCAACGCTCTCCGGTCCCATGGCCATAGCCATTCTATCTACTGGTCCATACCTTCTTGTCTCTATGAAGTACCTTATTATAGATACTATGTTGTCAAAAGTTTTTCCGTGGACTTCTCCTCCCACACGCTACACCTACACTATATTCTCTAGCTACAAGTATATAAGTGTTCCTGAGAAAGGGATTTGTTTCCACACTTGTGTACAATACTACTGCAGCGGTCACTATAGAAGTAAACGTTATAGAGGAGTTTTACTTTCCTAGTATTAGTGGGGGTTTATAAAGTGGTTAAAGCTTTAATTGCTTCACTAGGTTTTGATGAAAGGCATGTTGTTAGGAGTTTACTTTCTATGGGTATGGAGAGAGTGGGAGAGATCTATTTACTTTATCCTATGTGGGATATTGATGAAAGGTCTGAAAGAGCTATTAGTGAGATTAAGAAGATAGCTGGTTTAGCAGGTATTAGCTCAGAGAATATTCATTTATATAGAGTTCCTGTAGAAGATTTCTGGCAATCTGTATCTAAGATTATAGATTTATTGAATGAACTATATATTAGAG
>WAML01000237.1 GCA_015522345.1 Desulfurococcales archaeon | reverse complement strand
CTGTTAAAGCTCTTAAAGAAGTATATGGTGTAGAATTTTCTAGTGAAGAAGCTGTTGAAAAAATTGCTGAGATTATGTCGCTATGGTTATTGGAAGCTGCTAAACAATTAAATATAATCTATTATAGAAACTGGTGGAAGAAGGACTAGAGAAGTTCTAACGATGTAATCTAGGGAATATATTATGCTTACTAATGATATGCTTGAAGAAATAATTAGGCTTGTTCTTAAGGAATCTAGGATTAAGTGGAAAGATGCTTGGGTAGACAAGATAAAAATAGGTCGTACAAAGATTCATATATACATGCATATAGCTGGCGAGAACGTCAAAGTAATACTCTATAGAAATAGAGTTAAAGTGAGAGTATACTCAAGATTAAAAGGCCTCTCTATATCTCTACAGAGAATTTATGAACGAATATATAATAGAGTTGCGAGGATGAAGGAACGTGAAAGAAAGGAAGCCTTTTAGAAATAGAATAAAAATTATAATTGATATACTAAGCGAGGTTGTTAAGAATAAAAATATGGAGCGTGAACAAGTAGTTAATTTCCTTAAAGAAACATATGAGAAACACAAAATACAGCCTATTAGAGGCAAGGCTTTTCCCCCAGATTTATATGATAAGGAAATGGCTAGTCTCTACGTTGTAGGAAAATATGGTTTAGGGCTTGACATAGATTATCCAGATTTGTTCAGAAAAATATTCTATAAAGAAACACTATTTGATGAAGCAATAGATTATTTGTTAAATAATGAATTTGATAAAGCTAAAGAGTCTTTGAAAAAAGCCGTTAATGCCGATGAAATAGATAGTAATACTATAGCTCGAATGCTTAGAGTAATTTTTACTAAAGTACTACTGGGTTTTGCTGAGGAAGACGATTTTATTGAATTACTTCGAAAAGTTACCGAGGCTTTTCCAAATGAAGAAAGAACTGTTAAAAACTATATACGCTTCTATATAGCCCACAAACTTGCTGAATCAATATATAAGGGGGAGGTAAGAGATAGAATAACTAAAGAAGTACATAAACAAGCTATTGCAGCTAAAATAGGATTTCCCAAAGTTCTTCCAAGCGATGACTATGTCTACATAATTGCTAAAGAAGTGTATAATATACCTGATAAAATACTGGAGAAAACACTTAATGTCAAAAACTCTAGTTTAAAACAATGAATAATTCTCTTTAGTAGCGTATACGTTCTTTAATTCTTTTAAGTACTTCTTCATGGAGTTTCATCAACATTTTCTTACGATCCTCCATTAACACTATATCGCTATATCCTTGCACTACTATATTATGTGCAAACGGTGATGGAGTAGTTGTTGGACCAAATACTCTTAATTCTATGGCTCCACTATGAATCCATTCAAGTACTTTTTTAGCTGCATCAATATGCATGTAATCTTCTAAAATCTCTCTATATGTTTCTTCTAGTATGGGGAATCCAGGTATTTCATGGACTATTTTCAGCAACCCCTCGGCGCTAAGCTGTAGTTTATGTACGCTTCTTTCTCTTTCACCATATCTTCTAAGGATCATAAAGGATCTTTGGGCGCAATGACGGAATCTTCTTTTAAGTATTTCAGTATGTTTTAATACATTTCTTAAAATTTGACCTATATTGTCTGGTGTAAGTTCTTTTAATAATTTTATCCAATCTAGATCTATGTGTTCGGGTAGTGTTAGCATGAAACCATTGTCGTTTATAGTTATTCTAACATTTGTTCCAGCTTCTCTACTTAGTATATATGCACAAGCTCTTGAAAGAGCTGCATTAACTCTTCTGCCAAACAGTGAGTGCACTATAATATTTCTACGATCAAGCTCGTCATATATTTCTATGACTATTAGTTTGTCAGAAGGAATTAGACCTGCAGTAAAAAGATATTGCTCCCTAAAATATTCATATATATTTTCAGCAGCATGTTGTTCAAGATTATACTCATTTATTAAATACCTAATTACTTCTTCACGATCCTTTGTAGCCAGTAATTCACCTAAAATTCTCCTGAATCTACCTACTTCTAAAGCTGAGTCAAAGGATAGAGGAAGCATTTCACTAAACCAACTAGGTACAGTAGGTCTTGCACCATCAGCTGGTTTTACTACAACTTTTGAACCAAAACTCGCTATATATTCGAAGACTCGTCCTCCCAATACAAATAAATCTCCTGGAGCTAGATATTCTACGAATTCTTCTTCTAGATCGCCAACATATCTTCCCTCAACAGTAAATACATGTGCTTTTGATTCATCAGGTATTGTCCCTATGTTTAAATAGTATATCATTCGAGCCTTCTTTTTTCTACCAAAGACTCCTTCTTTTTCGTCATACCATATCTTAGAGTATACACGCATGTGCTCTAGATAGTCTGAGTAGTATCCTGCTAAATACTTAATGACTTTAATGAAGTCGTTGAAGGGTAGTGCGTGGAAACTATAGCTTCTTCTAACAAGTCTGTAGGCTTCATCTACTTTCCACTTCTTTTCTAGAGACATACCGACTATATGTTGAGCCAGTACATCTAATGGATTCTTTGGTATTCTTACTTTATCTATTCTTCTCGCCAAAGCTGCTTTAGCTAATACTGTACACTCGACTAAATCATCTCTATCAACAACGATAATTCTTCCCTTACTTACTTGTCTTATATGGTGTCCTGCTCTACCTATTCTTTGAAGTAAACGTGTTACGCTCTTGGGACTACTAAGTAGAACTACTAAGTCTATGTATCCTATATCTATACCTAGTTCTAGACTAGTTGATGATACTACTACTCTTAGTTTTCCTTGTTTAAGCTTCTCCTCTATTTCAAGTCTTAGATTCCTGCTTAGACTACTATGATGAGCTTCTATTTCATCTACATTAACTATATTTTCTTTTTCCATTAACTTCCTTAGTTTATATACAACTCTTTCTGTAGCACTTCGCGTATTAGTGAATATAAGAGTTGTTCTATGACTCTTAATTAATTCAATGAGCTTCTTATATATAGCTTCATTTATTTCTTCGGCTGATGAATGAACTAAGTCTACTACAGGACATAATACACGTATATCTATGGGCTTAGTAAACCTAGCGTCTATGATATAACAATCTCTTGGAGTACCATCGTCTCTATACCCAACAAGAAACTTAGCTACTTCTTCTAAAGGAGCTATTGTTGCACTTAAGCCTATTCTAATTAGGGATTGTCCACTAAGATTTTCCAGTCTTTCAATACTTAAGCTTAAGTGGCTACCTCGCTTACTACTCGCTAATTCATGTATTTCATCTATAACTACTACTTTCGCTGATCTAAGTTTTTCTCTAAATCGTGGTGCATTAAGAGCTATTGCAAGACTTTCTGGAGTAGTAATTAATATATGAGGAGGGTCCTTGATCATCTTCTGTTTTTCTGAAGGAGATGTATCACTTGTTCTAACAGCTACTTTTATTCTAGGTAAGCCTATTCCCATGGACTTCGCATGCTTTATTATACCTTCTATGGGTTCTAAGAGATTTCTTCTCATATCATTATTTAATGCTCTTAATGGACTAACATAGACTACTTGAATACCATTAGGTAAATCTCCGTATTTTTCATAGTATTCATACATATTATCTATTAGACCTAAGAATACTGCAAGTGTTTTACCTGTTCCCGTAGGAGATGATATTAAGACATTCTTTCCCTCTTTAATTAATGGAATAGCCATTCTTTGTGGTGGTGTAAATGTTTTATACTTTTCTCTAAACCATTTACTAACATATGGTCTAAGCATACCATAAATTTCTTCATCACTAGCCATATACTTGACGTATTCTATAGGCATGTACACAATGACCCTGTCTCTCTATTTCTTTTACTCCACGTACTCTATGGCTTCTAACTTACTTACTCAAGTATATATTACAGGTTATTAAATGGTTACCGTAAACTACTAGTATAGAAATTATTGGAGAGGGGAGGATGAATTAAAAGCTATGGTTAATTGTAGAAGAAATCTTCTCCCCACCTAACTATTGAGTAATAGTATCCTAGTGTATAGAAGAGTATCCATGAACTTGTATATATTACTCCATTAACTAAACCGTAGATTGCAATTATTGTTAGCATTAGTGAGAATACTATTTCATATGGTGTCCTCAAAGATTTTTCTTTAACTTCATGTTTTCTTTTTGGAGTTCTTTTATAAACTAAGGGTATCCTTAGTAACGCCTTTAGTACGCTCTTGGCTATTGTAAGTGATATAGCGTCTGTTGCTGCAGCAATCCTACCTAGGTTTACTACTGCTTTCCAAATACCATATCCTCTCCTAACTTGCGAATCTATGTATGTATATCCATATAGAACCATGAATCCTATCCAAGGAATACCTATGTACCAGTATTTACCGAAAGCATCTACTCCATTAAATAAACCAATTACCACCAATAATATTCCAACAATCATTAAGAATACCGGCATGTACTGTAGTAGAAATGCTAGCAACTCTATCTTCGAGTAAAGTGGTTGTGGAGACTTAATTATGTGTTTAAACCTAGCTATAGCTACGTCTGTGGCTCCATAAGCCCATCTCTCTTGCTGAATTCTAAAGCTTTTTATTCTTCTAGGTACTTCAACATGTATTGGAGGATCGTCTATAAACACTATCTTTCTACCTAATGATATTATCCTAGACCCTATTTCCATGTCATCTTGTATTCTCTTCTCATCCCATCCTTTTAGAACGTGCTTTAGAAAATATCCATCAAATACAGTTCCTGTACCTGTCGGCAATACTGGGAGATTTAATGCTGTCCTCCCTCTGTATATGGAATCAACTATATAATCCATTGATGAAGCTAGTGCTTCAGATAATCTAGTATCTCTATTTAATGCTCTCCAACGTATTACAGCAGCAACTATATTAGCATCATATAGTTTGCTCCTCCTTAGAATCTCTATAGCCCTATTTATAGAATCTGGGTGAAATCTACTATCTATATCCATTACATATACATAGTCTCCATTAGAGATATAGAGAGCGTCGTTTAGAGCCCCTGTTCTATATCCACGTGGTATAGCTCGCCACATAAAATGTATTTCTAATTTATCTAGCCACTTATTTACAATATCCTTTATCTCACTAAGTCTCTCTATGGGGTCATCAGATATAATTACTACTTCGCTATTACATACAAGCTTATTTTTTACTTCATAGATATAGTTTAAAGCTTCTTCTAAGAGTTCATTAGGCTCTTTTCTTATAGGGATTATTATCGATAATTTACAAGGTGACTTAATATATTCTACTTCTTTGACTCTCCTATAGTTTCTGCCTTTTAAATAGAAAATACTTTGAAGAAACATTGTAATTATTGATGGAACAACTATAAGTACTATTCCCAATAAACTAGCTAAATCATAGAAAGTATTACTGCTCCCCCCGGGATCTAGCATATTAATTTATACCTCAGCTAATGATGCTATTTATCATCTCAAGTATATTGTTATTCGATACTCTTTCCTGTAGAGTAAATAGAAGTTGTATGAGGTTATAAATGAATCGAGTAAACATGGTAAAACACTATGCTATTGAAAAACATAGTAGAGAAATATTATAGTGGTCTAGAAGTATTATATTATAGGTATGTGAATATGTTACGTATTACTTGGTATGGGCACGCGTGTTTTTCATTAACGAGAGAGAATGGATACACTATAGTCATAGATCCACATGATGGAGGAAGCATTGGTCTACCTAGGCCTAATGTATTAGCGGATCTAATACTTGTAACACATGATCATTTTGACCATAACGCTGTGAATGTAGTTAGTAAAGAAAATTCTAGAGTAATTAAGAGTTTTTATGGAGAAACCAGAGTCGATGATATTATAGTCAAAGGATATAGGACTTTTCATGATAAAGTAGGTGGACGGAGAAGAGGAGAAAATGCTGTATACATTATAGAAGTCGATGGTATGAAAATAGGGCATTTAGGAGATCTGGGTCATATACCTAACAATGATGTTCTCAAGGAATTAACGAATATAGACGTATTATTTACTCCAGTAGGGGGAGTATATACTATTGGACCCGATGAAGCTTGGAAGTTGATTAACAGTATTGAACCAAAGATAACTATTCCAATGCATTATTGGGTAAGAGGTTTAACTCTGCCCCTCCATACTATTGACGATTTTCTAGCGTACGTTAAAAAGTTTAAAGTAGAAAGATTAGATAAGAACTACATTGATTTAACACCAGAATATGTAGCAGGAATTGAGAAGACTATCATTGTCTTTAAACCTCCTACAAAATAATATGGTATAGGATATTATGAGTAGAGAAGAACGTGTAAAAGATAATATTGGGAGAATTGCAGGCATAGTCTCTGAGAAAGAACAATTAACTAACATAGCTATTACTGGACTAAAGAATATAGGCTATAGTGATTTAGATGCAAAGAATAAAGTGAAGACTATACAGTTACTCTGGAATATAATTGATTCATGGTATAGAAGTAAAGTATATGGGGGACTGGATAAGACTAAAGTAATTAGATTACTAGGGATGAAGGATTCCGGCGGAACTGAGAATACATTGTGATGAACTCTTCGCTATATTGACCACGTAAGTGATGAAGGCCCGATAATCTGATTAGGTGAAGAAGGATCAACCGACTGACAATTATTTTTTACGCATAAACACCTTTGCTATAGATAATAGTGCTTTGATTACTTCCTTCAATAAATAAATTATTGCTGGAATAACTCCTTTTTCACTACCTATTTCAGCGACTTTTACCCAATCTATCTTCATTACAATTATTGTTAACAGTATTGTCAAGATTATAAGTACTGGAATATATATGTGCCATGGTATATTTTCGCCGTCTAGAAACAAATATTTTAAGGATTCTCCAAAGAATACCGCCAATCCGGTTATGATGATTTTACCGATAACTAATGCTATGAAGTATTTTATAACATTATATCCCATAATCCCTAGTGGAACGTATATTACGTCGTCAGGTAGAGGTAGAGCTGCGAAAAGAAACACTGTTATAAATATCCCTTTATCAGCTATTTTTGTAAACAACTCTATATTTTTCTTCGTTTTTTCACTTAGAACCTTCCTTGTAGCTCTACCTATATAGTACACTACTAGTTTTCCTAAAGCTGCACCTATTCCACCAGATACAGCTATCCCTATTTTCACTATAGTATTTTGTATTAAAGCTGAGTACACTATTATAAAGAATAAATACGGTATTGTTGAATAAGGTATAACATTCCCTAGGAAAGATACTATAAATACTCCAAATACACCATAAGTTTCTAAGAACACATTAAACAATTCTACAAGATCACTCAATATACACGTAAACACCCCATATAGTTGGTACTTATTGGCTAATATCAGATCCGCTGAAGATACATCATCCAGTAGTCAGACACTGGCGGTTACTTCATCCTATTAACATGAGTACTAGGTAAGGCTTAATAGGTTTTAGCTATATAAAACCCTTATGGGATGAACGAATCCCGCCCCCCGTGTTCTAACGAGGGATGCCGATGACAAGGCCAGGCCGGATGTGACCGATGCATTTTTATTTTAATCATTACATTCATTTGAGATATTAAAAATTGAGAACTAGAATATAAAATTGCCTAAGAAGGTGTATCTGCTTGGCATTAACATGGGAGCCTCGTTGGGAACCTATAGAAATAAAGTATGCTGGAATAAAAATCAGGACGTGTAAAGATAAGATAACAGGTATGATTGCTTGCCCTATATGTATTAATGCTGCAAGAGAGTGTTTGGGTTATGGTGATAAAGCTCCTCGCTATAAAGATATTGAATATAGTTTCTTCTTTACTGAAAGAGATTTAATTATTCATATAAAGAATCATTTTGAGAAACCATGGACTAAGGAGAGGAAAGAGGTATTTATTGTTGAAGAAGAGTTTGAGGAATAGAATAAGGGCTTTAAT
>WAML01000236.1 GCA_015522345.1 Desulfurococcales archaeon | reverse complement strand
TACCCAGCAAACTACTTCCCTGTCTAATAAATATAGTAATTTGTTCTCTAAATAAAACATAGTTAATAATCATTTATTTATTTTAGTTATAACCTTTATAGTAAAGTAGTGTATAAAAACTAAATTAATAAATTAGTGCATATAGTTACTATGGCAGTGATGAATCCTAGTCCAGGCAGAATAAAAACTGGGTGAAGAAGGGATCTCCGGCTCTGAGCCTTTGGTGATCAATGTTAAATACTTAGTTTATGGAAGCGAGTATGATATTTTAGAGAATGCCTCTATTGTTATAGAAAATGGTGTTATAAAAGAAGTAGAGGAGCGGAAGAATGGTGGACAGAATTATAGTGCCTCTATAGCTTTACCAGGGATAATTAATGCTCATGTTCATTTCCTAGATTCTATAGCTAAAGAAGCTTGTATAGGCTATAATTTACCTGAGTATGTTGGCTCAAAAGGTATAAAACATGTATTAATAAGACTCTTGGGTCTACGCAACATCGATATTTATAGAGGCATTATAGAAAATGAATTACTAGTTTTTAGCGGTATAAGTGACTTTCTTGAAGAATACTCCTATTGTACATTATTAAAGAATTTATTCAGTGAATACCACATAGTGTACAAACCCTATACACGTCCCCATAATATAAATGACTTAGACGAACTAGTTCTTGTTGCAAATAAGTGTGGGAGTCTTGGCATCGCTAATCCATTAAGATTAAATAAATGGAGCTTAGATGAATTAGCAAGAATATCGTATAAATATCCAGTTGCAGCTCATGTTAGCGAGACTAAGAGGCAAGAAAAACTTGGAAGTCTAACGTACCTTATAGACCACGGCGTTAAATTAAATCATGTAGTACATGGAGTGTATTTAGAAGACTGGGAATTTAAATTATTAGTAGAAAATGATGTAGTTTTAGTAACTTGCCCCCGAAGCAATTTATGGTTTCAAGGAAAACTGCCTAACTACTCTAAAGCGTATAGGCTTGGTGTTAAAATAGGAGTTGGTACAGATAATATGGGGTGTTTTAGTACAGACATATGGAGAGATATAGAGATCGTATATAGTATATTGCATTCTAATAATCCACGAATTAAGCCAAACCATATATTCCGTGATATAGTAAAGAATTCTCTTCAAGTGATGGCTACAAACAAATTGTCATGGAAGATAGAAGAAGGCGAGACAGCAAACATATTACTACTTAATATGGATCGATTTAATATCATTAAAAGTTTTGATAAAATAGGTTCAATAATAAAGAGGGCGAGCACAGCCGTATCATCATATAGGGTCCTCGGTAGTAAAGTTATTAAAGCATACTAGAACTGATTATTTAGGTAATAGTACTGTTTTAGTGAGGCGGGCCCTCGTTGACTTTAAAACTAGATCCTTGGGGACATTTCGCCATAGAGAGTTACGAGAAATTATTTAGTCAGTTTGGGATACAACCTATAGACAATAATATATTGTCTATGCTTCCTCAGAAACATAGATTCTTTAGTAGAAAAATAATATTTGGACATAGAGACTTTGATAAATGGCTTAAAGCGTACAAAAATGGAGAAAAAGTAGCAGTGCTTACAGGACTCATGCCAAGTGGACATGTTCATTTAGGCCATTTAATGGTCTTTGAAGAACTAAGGTTCTATCAAGAAATAGGCGTTCACGTGAGTGTTGCAATAGCTGATGCTGAAGCCTATGCTGTAAGAAGAATCCCAAGGAAAAAACTAATGGAGTATGCAAGAGAATACATTATGTATGCCTACGCTATAGGACTAGACCCAAAGAAAACACGTATATACTTTCAAACAAATTCTGATACACCATACTATAGGTTAATACAAATGTTCTCCAGGAAAGTGTCTATGGCTGAAATGGAGGCCATATACGGTGAACTTGAGCCCAGTAAAATAGTAGCCGCTTTTACCCAAGTAGCCGATATACTCCATCTACAACTACCTGAGTATGGAGGATATAAGTGGGTACTTGTACCTGTAGGAGCAGATCAAGATCCACATCTACGGCTTACACGGGATATAGCTGATAGATTCGAGAATGAACTAGGTCTAAAGAGGCCTGCGTCTACATATCATAAATTCATAAGAGGATTAGACGGAAATAAAATGAGTAGTTCAAAACCAGAATATGCCATATTCTTGAGCGATGATGAAGAAACCATACGTAGTAAAGTAATGAAGGCACTTACAGGTGGTCGAGCTACAGCCGAGGAACAGAGGAAATACGGGGGCGAGCCATGGAAATGTACAGTATATGATCTCTACATGTACTACCTATTTGAAAAAGAAGAGGATCTGGAGACACTCTATAGAGATTGTCTTAAAGGACTTATTTTATGTGGTGAAGACAAGAGAAGAGCAGCTAAAATGCTTATAGAAATGATTAAAGAAATTCAGGAAAAGGCCAGAGAATTCAAAGATGTAATAGAAGACTACGTAGAATTTCCGCGTTTCTAGACATTCTTTAAGATAATACACCAGCTTCTTTCAATAAAGTCTTTGATACTTCTACGGGATCTGAAGACTTGGTAATAGCGCTTCCCACAATAATTATATCAATGTCTAAATCTACGAATTTTCTTATCTTACCAGGTGATAAACCACCAGCTACAGCAACCATAGTTCTCGGGCTCCAATTCCTCACATATTTTATAAGATTCCTCACTTCATCAAATAATTCATATACGCTAATCCCACGTATTTTTTGTACATCAATTCCTACATGATAAATTATTATATCAGGATAGATTTCTTTTTCAAAAAGCTCAGTAATTCTCTTAAGAGGACTTGAGTTATTAATTAGATCTATTGCTACAAACTTATTTCTCCTACGAGCTTCTTCTATCATAGACACTATTGTTTCA
The DNA here is from genome assembly GCA_015522345.1 of Desulfurococcales archaeon. Lineage (GTDB taxonomy): Archaea > Thermoproteota > Thermoprotei_A > Sulfolobales > Desulfurococcaceae > WAML01. The sequence continues at coordinate 8,634 of WAML01000236.1, read as the reverse complement.
TTGCTGGCAACACTCAATACACTGGCTATATCAGCCCCCTCATTATATACTATAGACGCCTCTAAACCGCCTACATCCATAGTTTTGGTATCCGCAAAAATAATAGAGTTCGTTGACTCCTTTAACAGTTTTATAGAAAGAACACCCCATTTTTTAATCAAAGGAGTTCCTGCCTCTATTATTAGGTGATCTTTAGGCAGATTACTCACTATAGAAACAGCTATAGAAATAGCTTTTCCTAGTTCAGTAATATCTAGTGCAACTTGAAGGATTGGCGGGTTTAGTTTCATATTATATAACCCACTTCATTTTATAATAACACGTGGCTTAAATATTTGAGTGGAGAAAGCCTTGAACCAGCACTATGGTAGTCAAGAAGATGTAAAGGAGATTAAGAAAAAGATTAGGGAGACTATATGGAAGCTTATGGAGGAGAAGAATATAGCTAGATTCCCTAGACCAGTATATGGAAGGATACCTAATTTCATTGGTGCAGAAGAAGCTGCGAAAAGATTGGCAAAAACAAGTATATGGAGAAAATCTTTAGTAATTAAATCGAATCCGGATAGTCCTCAACAGCCAGTAAGATATCTTGCCCTGCTACATGGCAAGAAAATTGTTATGGCTACTCCCAAGCTACGTTCAGGTTTCCTTATACTAGATCCAGCTCATATACCAGTGTCCAAATATAGGTACGCTTCAACAATAAAAGGCGCGTTTAAATATGGAAGGTTATTAAAACTTAAAGAAATACCACAAATAGACCTTATTATAACAGGTTGTGTAGCAGTTGATCTGTGGGGAGGACGTTTAGGAAAAGGAGGAGGCTTTGCAGAACTAGAGTATGCTATCCTTAGGACTATAGGGGTAGTAGATGAAACAATATATGTTGTTACAACAGTACATGATGTACAGGTAATTAATTCAAAGATACCTATAGAAAAACACGACTTAACCGTAGACATAATATTTACTCCAACAAGGAGTATTTATATAAATCCCAGACCGCCTAAACCAGAGAAGATCTATTGGGAACTCTTGGAAAATAGAGAGGAACTACTCCACGTATTAAACGAATTGAAAAAAGTAATTAAGGAAAGGAAGTAGGTAGGTTCATTGCTATATTTTAAATAGACTTCGAATAAACCTAATATAGTCATAGCATCTTATGTTTTTACAAGTAGGTGAATAGAGTTTATGAGTAAATATTTGGGAGAGAACATACTTGATCTAGCTAAAAAATATGTTAATGAATCTCTCGAGAAGGATCTCAATAAATATTTTAATGAAGCACAGAATGTATATGCTCCTCTCGAAGAACTAGTTAATGCTGTAAAAGACTATACGTTACGTGGCGGAAAAAGACTTCGCGCCCTACTTGTGCTCCTAGGTTACTGGAGTGTAGAACCCAGGGCACCAATAGATACTATATTACCGATAATGTATGGCATAGAGTATCTCCAAAGCTACTTACTAGTACATGACGATATAATGGATAGAGATGAACTAAGGCGTGGAGGACCTACACTACATATATGGTTCAAGAATAAATGTGTTGAAGAATCGCTTTTAGGAGATTGTATACACTACGGTATTTCTCAGGCTATTCTAGCAGGAGATTACTTAGAAGCCCTTGCTATAGCAACATTTTCTTCAGCCAATCTCGATAGTGATACATTAGTTAAATTAATTAAAAGATATAGTATAGGCTTAAGAATGGTTGCCTACGGACAATATCTTGATGTATACTTCTCATATAAGCCACTAAAGTATGTTAAAGAAGAAGATGTATTAAAAATACACGAACTAAAAACTGCATCATACACTGTGGAATTACCGTTGCACCTAGGAGTTATAGCTGCTAAAGGTAGAAAAGAATATTTAGAATTATTCACTAAATACGCTAGATCTGCTGGTATAGCTTTTCAACTAAGGGATGATATAATAGGCTTATATGGAGATCCAAGGATCACGGGAAAACCTGTTGGAAGTGATGTAAAAGAGAAAAAGAAGACGTTATTAATAGTTAAAGCATATGAGTTAGGAAGTAGTGATGATAAGAAATTCCTAGAAGAAATATATGATCGTAAAAAACCCGATGATATAACAGCTGATGATATACTATATGTTCGGGAAATAGTGAAGAATACTGGTAGTTTAGACTATAACGAATCCTTAATCAAAAAATTATTCAATGACTCTATCGGTATTATTGAAGAGAGCAAATTATTGGATAGTGAAATAAAGAACGTCTTCATATATATGACTAAAAAATTAGTGATGAGGAAAGTATAGAATTTACTATTTCTTCCCTAACATAGCTTTAAGTTCCTTAATTCTCTCTGTAACACTCTTTAGTTCTTCCTGGAGATCTTTTAAATCTTCTTCAAGCAACTTTTTATACTCTTCTAAAAACGCTAGTTCTTCTTCTGGTGTGGCAGGCATAGGTGGAATAGGAGGCATAGGAGGTGGCATATACATAGGTGTTTGAGGATAGGCTGACTGATGTTGTTGCTGTTGGGATTGCGGCTGTGGCTGTTGCACTGGATAAGATACTGGGTACATTGGCATTGGAGGAAGCAATGGCATATACCTTCTCATGTATCTTAACCACCAGTAGTATGGATTATACATTATGCCTTTATCACCTCCTTTTATACCTTCTACTAATTACAAATTCTCTGTCTAGTAAATGAATTTTGTGCATATGCTCAGAATATTAAATAGTTTAAGTTTATATTATTCTCTTAGTGTAAAATGTTTAATAAAGGATATGTATTCATAAAATATTATTGATTGATAAAAGATCTTATTGTGATAGATATGAATATGCCGTGGATGTGGCGTTGGAGGAGACGTGGAAGAGGTAGACCACCTAGTCCTAGGAGAATTAGTGCTCCTCCTGCTGGAACAATTTCGTATATACCTATAGTTAATGGTATACCATCTAATAAAGAACCTATATACTTGTCTCCAGACGAATATGAAGCATATAAACTTGTGTACCATGATGGATTGACTCAGGAAGTGGCTGCAAATAAAATGGGTGTATCACGAGGTACATTGTGGCGGTTACTGGATAATGCAAGAAGGAAAATAGCTACTGCTTTAGTAGAGTGGAGACCCATAGTAATACTATTGACACCCAAGCATGAAGAAACTTAAAAACATAATAAACTAATAAGCTATACCTTTATATAGGTTATTGAGAATGCGACGTATAAACATACCTATACCACTGATATCAGATTTAGTTGATGGATTCCCTAAGGGCGGGGTAATAGTTATAGCTGGAGTACCTGGTGTAGGAAAATCTGTTTTTATTAATCAAACTATAATTAATTGCCTTAATAGAGAAGATTATATAGTGTTCTATATAGCTGTAGATACTCCTATTGAAGAATTTCTAGAGTTTATTAGAGAGAAAGGTGTTGATGTAAATTCTATACTTGGTAATAGGCTCTACATAGTTAACGGATTTATTGTTGAATTACGCAGTCTATCTAGATCTAGAATATACCCTATAGTTAACCCTATGAAGCCTCTTGAAACATTAGATGTACTATATGAATTACTGTCGAAGACCCGTGATAAAGAGAACATATTAATCATTGATAGTATAAATGAGTTTTTAATGAGAAATGACCCAGGGTTAGCTATAGATTTTATCAAAGGACTCAAGCTTATATGTAAAAAGACTAATAGTACATGTATTGCAAGTCTTCATCTAGGTATTCAAGGACTAGAACAATTATACTCTAGTATTGAGTATTTAGTGGATGGGTATATCGAAGTAGGTTTTGATAAGAAACTTGAAGAACTAGGCATACCTCTTAGAAGGCTTCGTGTTAGAAAGATGAGAAACACTAGTCACGAACTGCAATGGATACCTTTTACTATAACAAGGGAAGGAAAAATAGAGATCGTCGATATAAAGAAAATAATTAGTACAATAAGAGCTAATTTAGCTGAATTAAAGAGTTTAGGTATGGAATAAACCGATCTTCTCCAACAAAATAGTTTGAGGAAAGCACTACTTTGGGTAAGAAAAGAGGCGCTATAGAGACTTGGCTAAGAAAGATCGTGTGGGGAGGATTAAGAAGCGACTGCACTATATACATAAGATATAGAAGGTATGGTGTAGAAGAACTTAAGCCCATACCTGCAAACTCTATTAGAGATTTAAGGAGAGGCTATATTATAGTTGGGAACGACTATATTCCACTACATAGAGTTGAAGAAATAGTTTGTTCAGGAAAAAGAGTTTTTATTAGGAGGGAGGCCAAGGAAAACTATTAGATCCATCCACGTAATTTCATTGCTCTAACTACTCTGTCTATAGCTATAACATATGCTGCTACTCTCATTGGGTAGTTGCTGTATTTCTTCTGCCATTCATCAAATACTCTATGGAAGTTGTTTGTCATTATCTTGTCTAGTCTATTGAGTGCTTCTTCGTCTGTTAAGAAGCATCCCATTCTATTGTGGCTCCATTCAATCCAGCTCATTGTCACGCCGCCGGCATTAGCTAGTATATCGGGTACGACAACTACTCCTTTGTCATGTAGTATTCTATCTGCTTCAGGTGTAGTAGGTCCATTAGCTCCTTCGCTAATGACCTTTGCCTTAATTCTCGGAGCGTTTTTCTCGGTTATTACGTTTTCTATAGCCGCTGGAATGAGTATGTCTACATCAAGTTCTAGTAATTCTTCATTACTTATTCTCTTTGCATCCTTATAGTTAATGACTGTTCTAGTTTCATCCTTTACCTTCATTACTTCTTCTATATTTAATCCATCAGGGTTGTAGATTCCTCCTTTACTATCACTTACAGCAACTATTTTAGCACCCCATTGTGCTAGATAGTACGCTGCATATCTACCAACGTTTCCAAAGCCCTGGACAGCCACAGTCTTCCCTTCAATGCCGCCAATCCATTTCTTAGCTGCTTCACGAGCAGTTAATGCTACTCCAAATCCAGTACTTACTTCACGAGCATGTAGTCCTCCTAGATCAACTGGTTTTGCAGTTACAACTCCCCAGGCATTATAGCCGACTATTTTACTGTATTCGTCGAAGTACCAAGCCATAGTCTGTGGATTTGTATAAACATCTGGGGCAGGTATATCTACATCAGGTCCTACATCCTTTGCTATAGCAGCAAAGTATTTACGTGATAACTCCTCTAGTTCGCGAGGACTAAGTTTCTTAGGGTCAACACGTACTCCTCCTTTACCACCGCCATAGGGTATTCCTGCTAAACTGTTCTTCCAAGTCATCCACATTGAGAGAGCAACTACTTCTCCGGGAGTAACACTGGGATGATATCTAATACCTCCCTTATATGGTCCTAAAGCACTATTGTGTTGACTTCTCCAACCTAGAAATACCGCTATTTTTCCATTATCTAATCTAACAGGTATTTTTACTTGAACAAGCTTCTCTGGATGACGAAGCACTTCTACAACATCGTCAGGCAATCCAAGTATGGCGGCAGCTTCCTTAAGTTGTTTTACAGCCATTTGATAAGTAGGGTCGTTTTCATATATTAAGGGACTAGACATTTAGAGCACCTAGTAACAAATAATTCTACCTAGGATAATAGTATCCAAGATATTAGTATATATAGGTATTGTTTGAATAGTACCAGTATAAGAATGTATAGTGGGTAAAGCGTGGGTATATATTAGTACAATCAGTATATATTTATCGCCATACACAACTAGATCACTTACTACTATCAAAGGTAGTAATCTCTAAGGCTATACCAAACCAAAAGCTATTATCACAAAATAAATAAAGTACCGCTCAATACATAATACTAACAAATATATGGGTGACCCAACCATATGTATGTTAGAACTCGGTCCATAATATCAATTATTCTAATTACATCATTTATTCTTGCATTTACTGGAGTAGAAGTAGCGTCGAGTACTAAGTATATAGTTGATGTATTAGGGAGAGAAATAGCTATATCTTCGCCTATAAATAAAATCGTAGTTCTTTCACCAAGTATTACAGAAATATTGTTTTCACTTAATCTACAAGATAAAATTGTAGGTGTGGACTCGTATTCATATAATGATACATTCCTTGATATAAACGAGTATTTCCAAAGTAAAGGAGTTGCTATAGTAGGAGGTTATTGGTGGTCTACTATATCTATGGAAAAAATACTATCCCTACAACCGGATCTAGTATTAGCAGATGCAGGAGCACATAGACCTCTCTTAAATTCTTTTACTGAATACAATGTAACAGTAGTCTACTTAAATGGGGGTTCTGCTTCATCTATTCAAGATATATTCGAGGACATAGAGATTATATCTAAGATCTTCGGTGTTAACGAAGATATTGTAGGTAACATTGTGAAGGATATTGAAGAAAAAATGTATAGAGCAAGACAAATTCTAGAGCCAATGGAAGGAAAAAGAGTGCTCACTATTGTGGGATTCTATAATGGAATATGGGTTGCAGGAAAATCAACTTTTATAGATGACCTTTTATCTAGACTTGGACTAGTAAATGTCGCTAATGTAATAGGATGGAAACCAGTTAATATAGAGACTATTATATCGTGGAAACCAGAGATAATCTTAATAACATCGGGTATGGGGATAAGCGAAGATATTATACGAGAAACGGGTTTACTTGAAATAAATGCTAGTATTATACTATTGAATAAGACTATTACAGACTTAATAGTGAGACCAGGTCCTTTAATAGGATTAGCTGCAGAAGAATTGGCTAAAGAACTAGTGGAAGAACTAAGTATAGTAGAGACAAGCAATAAACCAACATCATCTAGCATTACTAGAACAACAGCTCTCATACAATATACTATGTATTCTACATCTACTATATACAAGGTAGTTACAGTTACAGAAATAACTACATCAACTATAGAAGGAACTTCTTATACCTTTGATAAAGAAGGCACACTAGATAGCCTAGGCAATGCCATGATTTTAACTGTAATAGCCCTAGTAGTAGGTTTAACAATAGGTCTAATTATAAATAGGGGAAAGAAGTAGCTATGTTGTTTAAGAATGCCGGTTTACATAGAGTTTTCCTATTTACTTTAATAACCATAGTCCTTGTATTAACGGCGTTGTTGTTTCTCAACCTAGGTCCTACTATGGCTAAAGACTTACTATATAAATATAGATTGTATAGGATTGAAGCTGCAATAATAATAGGTTTTATACTAGGTTATTCTGGTGCTTGCCTACAGTCCGTGTTAAGAAATCCCTTAGTAGACCACTACATACTCGGTATAGGGTCTGGAGCATTATTTGCTACATACCTTTATACATTGATAGCTCAAAAAACTGTTCTATCCGAGATAATGTTTGTAGCAGTAATTGGTGGTTTAACTACATTATTTATGACAATAAGTATTGCAGAAGCTATTGGAGGAAGTGATATAGCTTATGTATTGTCAGGTATAGGTATTTCATCTTTTTTCTCAGGATTATCAATAATATTAGCTTACATGATACTAACCATTAACCCATATGCACTCCATATGCTGGTAGGTAGTCTAGCATATATATCATATAAATGGAGGATCTTTATAGAAGCTATTTTAATAATAACTATTATTTCATACTCTTTCCTAGCAAAGCCTTTAAACGCTCTTTTACTAGGAGACGAATTTGCTATGCAATTAGGCTATCACCCAAGGATATATAGGTTTACAACAATACTCATTAGCGGAGTTGTTTCATCTATTATAGTAGCTTGTTGCGGACTTATAGGTTTCCTAGGGCTCGTATCACCTCACATCTCTAGGTTATTGACAAGGACTAGTGATAATAGATATGTAATACCTTTTTCCGGCTTAATATCGGCTTATATTCTACTTATATCTGATAACTTCGTTAGACTTGTCCTAGTTGGAAGTGTAGGTGAGATCCCTGTAGGAGCAATTGTATCATCATTTGGAGCTCCATTTTATCTACTGATCCTTGTTCGCAGATTAAAGAAGGGGGTATGACACTATTGGTTATTGAACTGGATCGTGTATCTGTAAATTACAGAAAATTTATAGAAGCTGTTAAAGACGTTAGTGCTAGTATAAGTGATAAAATAATTACGGGAATTCTTGGCCCAAATGGAGCTGGAAAAACTAGTTTGCTTAAAGCTATTGCAAAAATAGTTAAGTTTGAAGGAGCTATATACATTGATGGAATTAGTACAAAAAGTCTATCGTTTAAAGCACTCTCAAAAATACTCTCTTACTCTAGCGACATTGCTGTACCAGAAATGATTACTCTAACAGTTGAAGAAGTATTATCTATAGCTAGGTACCCTCTAGGGAAACACCAGATGTCTAAAGAAGATGCTTTTTATAAGAAAGTACTTCAAGACTTGAATATAACTGATTTATTGAAAAGAAGATTAAATGAATTGAGTTCAGGAGAACTAAGAAGAGTAGTACTTGCCACAGCTTTTGTAAAAAAACCTAGATACGTATTATTAGATGAACCAGATAATCATCTAGACTTAAAACACAAGATCATGTTATCACGCCTACTAAGGAAATATAAAAGTATTTTTACAATAATATTTACTACACACGATATACTATTTGCACTAAATACTTCTGACAAAATACTGATATTAGAT
>WAML01000235.1 GCA_015522345.1 Desulfurococcales archaeon | reverse complement strand
TGACCCTATTATTAAGGATAAACTATCTAAAATACACTATGGAGCCAAGCCTCTGGAAAATGCTCCCCAGGGAATAGTTGTAGTTGTAGATAAGAATGTATCTCCAGATTCTTATTTACTTGATGGAGCAAATGCTACAATTTATATTCAATTAGCAGCTCATGCACTAGGGTTAGGAAGTGTATGGATACAGACTATGAGAAATATAAGGGAAATACAAGAAATACTTAAACTACCAGACAACATGATCCCTGTATCAATACTAGCCATAGGGTATCCTAATGAAAAACCTAGATTAAGAAAGAGGATATCACTTGATAAACTAGTTTTCTACAATAAATTTAATAAACAATGACTCCACTATAGGAAAAACTATTAAAATAAAAACTTGATTGCACCTTATGTGCCTAGCTGCCATGATTTCAGATATTCTTTTTGTTCTTCTGTAAGAACCTCTAGTCTAATACCCATAGTCTTAAGCTTTAACTCTGCTATTTTAGAGTCTATTTCATACGGCGGATTCATTACTTTGGGAGGCAGTTTGCCCCTGTTATCATATAGGTATTTGACAGCCATGAACTGGTTGGCAAAACTCATATCCATTACTTCGCTGGGGTGTCCTTCGGCGGCTACTAGGTTAACGAGTCTACCTTCAGCAAGTAGATAGAGTCGACGTCCATCCTTTAACTTGTATTCTTCAACATTTTCTCTAATACGTCTTTTCTCAATAGATACTTCTTCTAGATCAGGTATCCATATTTCTACATTAAAGTGGCCTGCATTAGCGAGTATAGCTCCATCCTTCATTACTAAGAAATGTTCTTTCCTAATAACTTTCTTATTGCCAGTAGCTGTAATGAATATATCACCTATTTTCGCTGCCTCGATCATAGGCATTACTTCAAATCCATCAAATACTGCTTCTAAAGCCTTTATAGGATCTACTTCAACTACTATAACTCTCCTAGCACCTAGACCCCGTGCTCTAAGAGCTATACCTCTTCCAACCCATCCATATCCAGCGACTACAACGATTTTTCCAGCAACAAGTATATTCGTTGCTCTAAGTATTCCATCAAAAGTACTTTGCCCAGTACCATATCTATTATCGAATAAGTACTTAGTATATGCATTATTGACAGCGATTACAGGATATTTTAGAAGCCCTTCTTTCTCTAAAGCCTTTAACCTAATAACTCCAGTAGTTGTTTCTTCAGTACCACCTATTAAGCGTGAAGCAATTTCTATATACTCTTTATGCAGTAGTGCATGAAAATCTCCTCCATCATCTAGTATTATATCTGGTTCTGATTCAGCAAGTCTCTTTATACACCAATAGTATTCTTTGCTTGATTGACCGCGCCAAGCGAATACATTAATACCGTAGTCAACTAGTGCAGCTGCTACATCATCTTGCGTGGACAAGGGATTACTTGCAGCAAGCCAGACATCGGCTCCAGCATCCTTCAGTGCCTTTACTAGTACAGCAGTTTCTTTAGTAACATGAAGTACTGCTGCTACTCTTAAGTCCTTAAAAGGCTTTTTATCTCTATACATCTTCCTAAACATCATTAGAACAGGCATGTGTGCTTCAGCCCATTCAATCTTAAGCTTACCCTGTTCAGCTAGACTCATGTCCTTAACTTTATATTCAACCACGTTCTCCACCCGAATTACTTCTAATACACTCTCTAATTATCATTAAAACAATAAATATATTGTATTATAGCTTTAAACGTATAGGGGCAGGTACAATGGCTAGCAGAGAACCTACTAAAAGAGATATACTAGCACATATACTATCTAATAGAGCATGGATTATACCAATACTCTACCACATCTATAGCTTAGGAGGCGCTAGAATAAGCGAACTAAGGGAGACTATTGGCCTTAAGACTATGGTATTGAAAAGAGCAATATGGTGGTTAACCAAGTATGGACTTATAGAAAAATCGGGTGAAGAAAAATATGTTTTATCAAAAGACTATAGGAGAGTTATTGGAGAATTATTCATGACCATGTGTAGAACAGGAAAATACTATATTATACGCTATGGAGCAACATATATTGTAATTAATGTAAAGAAGACTAGAATATCAAGCTACACAGTACCCGGCAAACTAGTTGAAGAATTA
>WAML01000234.1 GCA_015522345.1 Desulfurococcales archaeon | reverse complement strand
CTACCCATTTGCTTAGTATTTCTGGTCCTCTTATTGCTATGAAGTTTGCTCCGCTTTCAGTAGCAACAGCTTTAGCAAGCAAAGTCTTACCAGTACCAGGAGGACCAAACAACAAAATACCCTTAGGCGGCTGTATACCCATTTGTTCAAATACTTCAGGATTCTTCATAGGCCATTCAACAGCTTCTCTAAGTTGTTGCTTTACATCTTCTAATCCACCAATATCTTTCCAACGAACCTCTGGTACTTCAACATATATTTCCCTAATTAACGTAGGCTGAACATACTTCATTGCTTCTATGAAATCTTTCATTGTAACCTTTAGTTCACGTAGTTTTTCCGCAGGTATTGGTTGATTAAGGTCTATTTTACCTTCACCTATGAATCGCCTTAATGCAGCCATAGCAGCCTCTTTCACTAGTGCCGCTAGATCTGCTCCAGTATACCCATGAGTCATTTCAGCTATTTTATCTAAATCTACATCTTCTGCTAAAGGCATATTGCGTGTATGAACGGCAAGTATTTCTCGGCGCGCTCTTTTATCTGGAGGAGGTATTTCTATTTCTCTATCGAATCTACCTGGTCTCCTAAGAGCTGGATCTACTGCTTCAGGTCTATTAGTAGCGCCTATAACTATGATCTTGCCTCTCTCCTTTAATCCATCCATTAAAGTAAGTAGTTGTGCTACAACTCTCTTCTCTACTTCTCCAGTCACTTCTTCTCTCCTAGGCGCTATAGAGTCTATTTCGTCTATGAATATTATTGATGGAGCATTTTCTTCTGCTTCTTTAAATATTTCTCTTAGTCTTTGCTCGCTCTCTCCATAGAATTTACTCATAATCTCTGGACCATTAATAGCTATAAAGTAAGCACCTATTTCATTGGCTAGTGCTTTGGCGAGTAAAGTCTTGCCTGTACCAGGAGGACCATATAATAGTATTCCCTTAGGAGGCTCTATACCTAAGTGTTTAAAGAGCTCGGGATGTTTCAATGGTAATTCCACGATTTCTCTAATCTTTTGCTTAGCTTCTTCAAGGTCTCCTATATCTTCCCATGTAACCTTGGGTATCATTCTCTGTCTAGCAATAACTTCTTCACGTACAGGCTCACTACGTACTTCAACATCTGTTGACTCCGTAACATATACTTTCTGAGCTGGCTGCGTAGCTGTAACAACAAACTTCAAAGCCATTCCAAATATAGGGATAATAACTATTTCACCGCGTGAAACAGGCTTTCTTAATAGAAATTGTTTAACATACTCGGGAAAATCGGGACCGAACCTAATAGGCTCTGTTGGAGCAAGAACTATGCGTGTAGCTGGTTCAACAAGTGCTTTTCTTACAGTAACAGTATCTCCTACACCAACGCCTATACTGTTTCTTAGAAAACCATCTATTCTAATAATATCCTTATCTTCATCTCCTGGATATGCGGGCCATACTTGAGCTATAATAGTGCCTTTGGGTCCTTCTACTTCTACAAAATCTCCAGTACTAACTCCTAGTTGGTACATAGCACGGCGGCTAATCCTTACTATTTTCCTACCTACATCCCTCTGTTTAGCTTCTGCAACTCTAAGCCTAATTTCTCGTTCGCGAGACATTATACCACCATACACTATATGGGGGAATTCCAGTTATGTGAAATATTTAGTACTTTAATCTAATATTCTACGTTCTAGTTGTATCTAGTTAGAGGTTAATATTGTCAACTTTAAGTGATCACTATGTAGTTATTTAGTGAATAACTTAGGATATAACTTAAATAAAGAATTTATTGTTTGAGAACCTAGATTGGAACTAAACTATTTCTATAGGTAATGTAAAAGAATATATGTGTTATTTGAAGACTTATAGCATAGTTGATACAGGTGGTTGATATGGTTGAACGTGTTAAAACAGGTATTCCTGGATTTGATGAAATACTCAATGGCGGTATTCCTAAGAGAAACGTAGTATTGTTGTCTGGAGGACCAGGTACGGGTAAGTCTATTTTTGGACAACAATATTTATGGAATGGATTACAGATGGGTGAACCAGGTATATTAGTTGCTTTAGAGGAGCACCCTGTTCAAGTAAGGATTAATATGAGACAGTTTGGATGGGATGTAAGACCTTATGAATCAAAGGGATTATTTGCTATAGTAGATGCTTTTACAGCAGGTATAGGTGAAGCAGCTAAGAGAGAAAGATATGTTGTTAGAGATCCCACTGATGTAGGTCTCCTTGTTGATGTATTGCGTGAGGCAATCAGAGATGTTGGGGCACAACGTGTAGTTATAGACTCTGTATCAACACTTTATCTCACAAAGCCTAGTGTTGCTAGATCTATTGTACTACAGTTAAAGAAAGTATTGAGTGGTACTGGAACTACTTCGTTCCTTATATCACAAGTATCTGTTACTGAAAGAGGATTTGGTGGACCAGGAGTAGAACATGCAGCCGATGGAATTGTTAGGCTCGACTTAGATGAGTATAATGGAGAACTCATTAGAAGCATGATCGTGTGGAAAATGAGAGGGACAAGACACAGTATGAGAAGACATCCATTCGATATAACGGATAAAGGAATAATAGTCTATCCAGATAAAGTTATAAGGTTCAAAGGTAGAATAGAAACTGCTTAAAACTCTAGCTTAGACT
>WAML01000233.1 GCA_015522345.1 Desulfurococcales archaeon | reverse complement strand
GTTAATGAGTCTATAGTATCTATTATGACCCTCTTTATCTGCCTTGTTGCTATAGTATTCAATATACTGTCTATGAAATAAAGTATCTTATCTCTTTCAGCATAAACATATTCGTGAAAGTAATGGAATTTATTGTTATCTATATATGGTCTAAAATCAAGTCCTATGTTAAGGGCTTTCTCTAAATATTCTTTCTCATTCTCGAAAAAGCTTATATAAAGAACTTCTTCCCCTCTCCTAAGACCTGCATAGGCGAAATGCATTGCCATAACTGTTTTTCCAGAACCAGGTAGTCCTTCAACTAGAATTGAGGAAGCGTATGGGCATTCGAGAAATATATTTTCTAAACCAGGAACCCCTATGTCAATACATGTATTCCTCATAATTAATTCATGCCTCCCACTAACGCCTAGCCTAGAAAATCTCGTCTTAAAATTAGCTAGACACTATGTTGTATAGAGTATCTTAAGAGAATATATAATTTGGGAAAAGCTTCGTGTATAGAGAGAAGGTATTCGGAGAATCAGCGTAGACGTTTCTTCCTCTTATGTGTTCATTAGCGTTGTTAAGAGGGGTATTTCTTAACTACTACGTTATCCGCACTTGTTTTTGTGTAGTAGTACGGTATTTTAGGCTCGGGCATGCTAGCTATATAATCTATGTCTTTTGTGAATAGATCCCTTATATCATCGATTCCTAGTACAGTCATAGCTAGCCTATCTATGCCTATCCCCCATGCAATAGCCCTTACCTCGCTAGCGCCTAATATCTCCATTACCTCGGGCCTAAATACTCCTCCTGGGAACACTTCTATCCAGCCCAGCTTAGAGTGTTTAACGAAGCCTTCAACACTTGGTTCAGTGAATGGGAAGTATCCCGGCTTAAACCATACCTCTTTAATACCTAGTGCTGCTGCAAATTCTTTAAAGAATGCAAGAAGGTCTTTAAACGAGACTTTTTTACCTACAATAATTCCGTCTAACTGATAGAACTCCATAGCATGTTTTGCATCTAGTGTTTCAGGCCTAAATACTCTATCTATAGTAAAGCAACGGTATTCTCCAGGCCCTCTCTCGTATATTATCCTCGCTGAAACAGCTGTTGTTTGAGTACGTAGTATAGGCTTTAATGCTTTTTCTAAACTCCATTTATAACCCCATTTTACTTCATGTACTTTCCTTGCTCTCTCAATTAATTCTCGATCATCTACTCTACCAAGAAAATCTGTATCTAAGAAGAAAGTGTCGTGGATTTCGCGTGCGGGATGATCTTGTGCTTGGAATAATGTATCGAAATTCCATAGCTCAAGTTCTACATGGGGACCCTTTACTTCCTCAAACCCCATTGAAACAAGTATTTCTCTAACCATATCGAGGAATTCCATATATGGATTCAGTCTAGATATAGTTTTTCGTGGAGGAGGTATTGATAAATCGAATTGTTTAATTATAACATTCTCTAGTTCGCCTGTTTCATACATTTTTGGATGAACTATTGTAATTACTTCAGCTTCTTTAACTAAACCCTTACTCCATAACTCCAGCAATTTACCACTAGGTTTAACATAGATCTTAGTTAGTTTAGTTCTTACAATAAATTTCCTTCTTTTCAAAATTCTCTCTACATCCCTGGGGATCTTGTGTCCTAATGCTACTTCTTTAAGCCATGCCTTAGTCCATGTTGCTTCTTCTAATGCTTTTAAACAATTATCTTGACTACCTATTTCAACTACACCTTTTACTACATTAATACATCTATTCCTAGCTAAATGCTGGAAACCTATTCTAGCCCATTCAATAGGTATATTTCCTTCTCTAGAGATGCATTCAAGGAAGTCATTTAGTGTTTTATTTTTACATCTAAACATGACATTGTATACTATTTCTTCGGGCAAACCTATTTCAAGAACTTTCTTTCCTTCATCAGTTAAAACATAAGCTTCAACAATTTCTCTCTTAATATCTACGAGGCCTTTATTACCTAGTTCTGCTAGATCCCTCATTAGATCTTCTCTTTTAATACCAATACTATATGCAAGTTCATCTACTAATGTATAGTCCTTAGTATTTACAAGCTTAGATAAGACAATGTACTGTCTCTTACTAACTAGAGTCTTCAAAGCCTCTACTGCACCCTATTGTCTAGCTTACACACTTCTACTATTTTAATACACGTATAGTAAATAAACCTTGGTAGATAAAGAGCGATACTAATGTAATTTATTCACATGGTTTAAGCTAAATACTTAATCGTAGAAGAGCCGCTATCTCTTATTTCTGAACTAGTAGTGTTTAAAGAGATTTTATTTCAGTAATCCTTTTTCCTTGAGTCTTCTCCTAATATAGTCGATGTCTTTGTCTAAGAGGTTCTCCTCCAATATTATTCTTCTAGCTTCTTCTCTAATTCCTGGAGCTAAGTCCTTAAGCACATCTTCGAGTATTTCTCTTTTACTTTTGAAGTGTTTTGAAGGTTTGAATATAGACATTGTTCTCACTCCATCCCCTGTTTCTTTATAAATTCAACTACTTTTTTATACGGTGATTCTAGGAAGAACCCTTGTTTACACCTAGGGCATATAACTAGTACTGGTCTTTCTCTATCTTCTTTCTCTATACTATGGAGAGGTGTATAGTATAGTACAGCTTCATACATGTAATAGAATTCTCTACTACTCCCCTCGAAACCACAGTACGGACATTTAATGATACGTTCATCCATAATATTATCCTCCCAATTAATACATTATACTAATAGGTCTGTCTCTTATACACATCTGACGCTG
>WAML01000232.1 GCA_015522345.1 Desulfurococcales archaeon | reverse complement strand
TACTTCTAATGTATTGTGTATGTGCTTTAGAATCATAGCTCCTTAATATAGTAGCTAGGATAGAATATATATTAGTGTATAAGCGTACGTGGTTCAGAGGGTTTGAATAGTCTTGGCTATAGTTGCTGAAGAAGAAGTGTATGTGCCTGATACAAGTGCTATTATAGAGGGAGTTGTATCTAGGCTTATTAGGGAAGGCAAGGTTAGAGGAAGGATCATTATTCATAAAGCTGTTTTAGCTGAACTAGAGCACCAGGCTAACCAAGGTAGAGCAACAGGATATGCTGGTTTAGAAGAAATAAAGAGGATAAAGGAGCTTGCTGATAAAGGCTATGTAACTTTTGAGATTGGGGGAGAAAAACCTAGGCCTGGCGACATAAGAATGGCTAGTGCTGGAGCAATAGATGCGTTAATAAGAGACTATGCTTTTGAAGTAGATGCTATACTCATAACAGGTGATAGAGTACAAGCGCTAGTAGCTAAAGCGATTGGTATGAAAGTAATCTACGTACCTCCAGAGAAACCTGCTAAACTCAAGCTCGAGGAATTCTTTGATGAAACTACAATGAGTATACATCTCAAAGAAGGAGTACCTCCTGTAGCTAAGAAAGGTAGGCCTGGAGACTGGGTTTATGAAGTAATTGATTCCAAGCCTCTTGAGAGAAGCGAATTAGAGGCTATAGCTAAAGAAGTTATCGAAGAGGCTAAGAAGAGAAGCGATGGCTTCATAGAGATAGATAGAAGAGGCTCAACTATAGTACAGCTGGGCGTCTACCGTATAGTTATTACTAGACCTCCATTAAGCGATGGATGGGAAATAACTGCTGTTAGACCTTTGAAGAAACTCAGACTTGAAGACTATAATCTACCTCCTAAGTTATTAAAGAGGCTTGAAGAAAAAGCTGAAGGAATATTAATTGCTGGAGCACCTGGAATGGGTAAGACTACTTTTGCACAAGCTTTAGCAGAATACTATGCTAGTAAAGGAAAAGTAGTAAAGACTATAGAGTCTCCTAGAGACATGATATTACCGCCGGAAGTTACACAATATAGTAAAAGCTACGCCGATCTAGGCGAACTACACGATATACTCCTACTTAGTAGGCCTGATTACACAGTATTTGATGAAATGAGAAGTGATGAAGACTTTAAACTATATACAGACTTAAGACTAGCTGGAATAGGAATGATTGGAGTAGTTCATGCCACTACTCCCATAGATGCTATTCAGAGATTTATTGGTAGAGTAGAACTAGGGATGATACCTAGTCTCATAGACACAGTTATATTCATTAGAAATGGTATAGTTGATAAAGTGTATGAAGTTAGGATGACTGTAAAACTACCTACAGGATTAAGAGAAGCTGAGTTAGCAAGACCAGTTATAGAGGTGAGAGACTTTATCTCCGGAGACTTAGAATACGAGATCTATACATTCGGCGAACAAACAGTAGTTGTACCAGTAAAGAAAGTTAGAACAACTACAGTACTTGCATCAGTAGATAAAGTAGCCAATCTTATACAGAGAATGTTGCCAGGCGTAGATGTTAGTATTGAAGATACTACAGTAGTAGTTACAGTACCTAGGAATATGATTAGACAATTAAATAAGAAGATAAAGAAAATACGAAAACTAGAATCTAAGTATGGTGTTACAATAAAGCTTAGATTCATTTAGAACTATAACATCAGCTTCTTAACGATGCTTATTCTTACTTGAGAAGTGATTTCAAACGATACAAGTCTATGTATTTTATATCAACAAATACAGGCACTTCCTTAGATAAGAGTAGAGTATACGTTTTTAAGGGTCTACCAATAATATTTATTTCTTCAATTCTTACTTTTAGCACGATCTTTAATGTAATATTGAATGGCTGTAGTTCATTATCGTACATATTGAGTATACTAAATAACATGTATGTGTATATAGTATTATTGTTTGATACACTTTCTCTAGATCTATATTCAATAATTAATGGCATGATATTCTTAGACAAGTACAGTAATGTGGTATTTACTAATTTTACGTGCACATTATACCCTAGTATATACATAGGAGTGTTATTAACCTTAACTATAGCAGTAAATGTTAGAGCTAAAGAAGGATACTTATTCCATATTGTGTAGTATGATACTCTATACCATACCATAATCTAGATCTATTTTATTGAATTCCTCTATAGCATAACTAAGGTTTCTCTCCATACATTTACAGGTCCCATTTCGAGTGCTTGATTTAAGTATTGTTTTCGAATAAACATATATTATTATTAATACTTATCAGCAATATTACTGCTAATACTATAGC
>WAML01000231.1 GCA_015522345.1 Desulfurococcales archaeon | reverse complement strand
TTTATACATTCCCTATTCTATACTATGACTATAGTATACTAGTGTTAATCTAAACTATTTAATTAGCTCTAATGTTTTCCTAGGAGATGTAGCTACCTATACTATGGGTAGGTGTTTTCATGGTAGATGTAGAGATCTCGGGTTTGCTTGAAGAGAAGTTGCGTAGACTTGTAGAGCTAGGTATATACTCGAGTTTAAGTGAAGCTGTCAGAGATGCTATAAGACGTTTACTTGACCAAATAGATTTAAGGTATATTGCTCTAAAACTATATATTTCAGGTAATGCTAGTTTTCAATATATCTCAGAATTTTCTGAAACAACATTTGATGAAATGATAGAGTATATGATTGGACATGGCTATACTCCTTTAATAGGTGTAGAAAGAATTTCTGATCTCACAATACTTAAGAAGGATCGAAAGTATGTTCTTGATCCATTAACACTCTACATAATCTATAAGACTAACGTACATAAGTATCTTGAAGAATTAGTTAGTGAGGGATATACTTTTCTCATGCCAGATAGTGTTAAGAGCTGGGTAGAAGTAATAACTGCTAAGAGGCTCTTCCATGTTCTTGGATTAAAGGGTATAATAGAGTTCTTCAACATAGGTTCTCTTAAAACAAGTGTTGGCAGAGTTAAATTAACAAGGCATGAAATATACGCTATACACTATACTAGTAAGTGTAGAGAGTGCATTATGTTGACTGATGACATGAGGACTAGAAGTTACGCTAGATCAAATAATGTTGAAGCATATAGTTCATTGTCTATACTATACACGTTGAAGGACACCATAGATGATTTAGAAGAAATACTTATTTCACTAAAATCATTTCCCGTAATAATACCGTCTAGTATTATGGGGGTTTTAGGTATTGTATAACATTGTATATGTTGTTGATGCTTCTCTGAGTATGAGGAAAAGCTATAATGATTTAATACCTAACAAACTAGAGACTGTAAAAGAATCATTAATACATGTTAGTTCAAGAGTCATAGATAAGATAAAGGATTCTAAAATAGGGTTAGTGGTATTCTACGGATATGCCTTTCCTCTATTAAGGCTGACGCGGAACAAGCGTAGTATAATAACTACTATATCTAGGCTACGTATTCTAGGTGAAGGATCTGCTCCAGGTAATGGATTAATTGAGGCTGTGAAGATTATGCGCGGCTCAAACGGTATTAAGAAGGCAATAATTATAACTGATGGAGGATTTAATGAAGGAGTACCTTTGGATATAGCTAGTATATACGCTAGTAACTCTGATGTTAGAGTGGATATGATAGTTATTGGGGATAAGCTTAAGGATAGCGACATATACTATATAGAGAAGACAGTGGCTCTATGCAGTGGCGCTAAATTCTTTGTTAATAATCGTAGCGAACTATTAAAAGCTCTCTACAACAGCTCGTATATAGCTTGAAAACTCATGTATATAAAGAAGGTTTGGGAGTTCTCTAGAACATGTATGACATAGTACTAGTGGTTGAGAAAAGCAGGTATATACGCCAGGATATTGTAGCTAGTTTCCTAAATTATACAGTCGATAAATTATCTAAACAAGCTTTCTCTAGAGCTGGATTAATAGTTTTCTCTCGATACGCAGTTCCATTGCTCGACCTAGAGTATAATTTTTCAAAAATACCTAAACTATATTCTAGTATACCCATCATTCAAGGCACTCCAGAGCCTTCACTAGGATTGTATGAAGCTGTTGATATGATAATGGAGTTTGACGATGAACTTGCTGAAAAGAAGGTAATTATATTAGTAGCTACTTTTGCTACAGTTCCTCGAAAACCAATTGTAGAAGCAATAGATTATGTTATAAATTCTGGTATCGAGCTATATGTTTTAGTAGCTAGTAGTAGAAAACCCAAGTATCTTACTGAAGTGTTTCCTCATGTTTATCTACTTAAATCAATAAGCTATGATAAATTATTTGAATACATTGTTAAGAGGAAATAGAGAATATTGTCTTAGCTTATATATTATTTCGTTTAAATTAGAGTATGGAGCCATTATTAGAGGTATTTTTTCATTTATAGCTATAATTATTGCTAGTCTATCCACTTTCTTTATTCCATGCAGTACTACAGCTACTGGTTTGACAGGTGAAACTTTTACTGCTACTAATGGAGATCTCCCTCTTGTGAGATTTGTGAATACTAGTGCTCTCTCACTTGTAACACCCATTAACTTTACAAATTCGTTACTAGCCAAGTACTCTATAGTTCTTATACTATCTATTATTGTATAGCCTTTAACCATCTTCTTCTCTATTAGTGTTGTTAAAGGAATTCCTTTAACTATGTTAACTAAGTCTGTAATAGATATTGGTTTTAAGAACTCGGCTATATCTATTAGTCCCTCGACATATATGCCCATAATCTTAGCTATTTTCTTTGTTATTGCCCAGTTATTGTTTGCATCATATTGTAGTAACGCCCTTATGTATTGTTTTACAAATTTTCTTCCAGGTTCTCTACGTCCTCGCTCATAATCGCTTAGAACACTCTGCGATATCCCCATAATCCTTGCTACATCTAATTGACTTAATCCATAGATCTCTCTCCACTTCCTTAGTGTACTACCTGGGCTATCACTCCATATAATGTCCCCACAGATCCTCTTAGCCACATTATCTATCACATATATCGGTATTTTCTCGTCCAACACCATCATCCAAATATAAAGATATTATACACTATAATATCATAGTTCTAGCAATAATTAAATAGGTTATTATCAACCAATATACCTAACTATAATTATCCGACTTT
>WAML01000230.1 GCA_015522345.1 Desulfurococcales archaeon | reverse complement strand
GCTATCCATATATAGGCTAAGTACAACGCTACTGTTAGTGATATAAATGATAGTGATATAACTGTTGTAGATATTAGTATGTTTAATAAGCTCACTTTTCTAAGTATAAGTTTTGCATGATAGTTGCCGAATATCTTTACTAGTATAGATAGTAGTTTATTGTTCTTGATCTTAGAATATACTGTTAACCTATAGAAAGTCTCTAGACCCAATCCAGTTAATTGGAAATATACATCTGTATGATGCGTGCCAAATAATTTGTTCTTTATCTTTGTTATAAAGGATTCTTTCCTAACTTTTTTGAATAATCTTACATCGCTCTTTCTATCAGTATAAGGCTCTAAGTACATCATTAGCCTGAGCCCTGATATCCCAGTAGCTTTTGACAATTCATTCAATGATAGTTCCTTGTTACGGCTAGTACCTAAGGCTACTAGTACATCGTGTAAATAGTTGATAGGTGTAACAACTTTAATCATGTCCCTAGCCTTTACTTTTCCATAGCTCATCCTAAGTACTCTCTTTGCTTCACTTACACCAAGTATTGTCATTAAGTCTTCTATAGCATTCTTACCAATTTCCGTTAACTCATATAAACCATTTCGACTATCTGTTCTCTTCACTAAACCCTTTAGCTCAAGTTTACGAAGAGCATCTAGTATGGGCTTTCTTCTTTGATTTAAGGCTTCTGCTATTTCACTAACAGACTTGGGTGCATTTGTACCAGCTAAAAATAAAACAATATCTAACTGTAGATGGGAACGTGAAAAATCAATAAGACTATCAAACTCCCTTATTTTTTCTATCTTTAAACGAAGGTCTGTAGCTGACATACTATTCGCCCCCTTCATCCAGCCCCTAGCGCCGCCCAAAATGCTCGATCACTAGAGGAGATTTTCTTCGATTACTCGACGCCAGGGGCTGGATTGCACAGGCTATATTCAATACTAATGATATAAGGGCTGACCTTTTTAATTTAATGCAAATGGTCACCACCTGTCGAAATACGTAAAGTATTTATTCCACCAACTAGTTAAAGCTCTGGCGACCTCCGGTAGAAGTTCATGGTATTACCTATGAGGGTATTACCGTTGTAGTTATATTGAACACTAACTTTGTAGATGCAGAATATTTTTGTTTCGTTACTACTTTTTTTCTAATAATTCCTTTTCTTTTCTTCTATACCATAGTTTCTCACGTAGGGATTCTACGTATTTACGTCCCTTCTCTGTTATTATTATTGAGCCTGATCTTGTCTTCATTATAAAGCCCTTTGCTTCTAGTCTAGAGAGTCTTTCACCTATTGTAGGTGTGCTTTCTTGTAGATACGCTATTATATCGTCAATAGTGTTTTCACCAGAATATGAGAGCTTACTTAAGAGCTTAACATCCCAGTCTTTTAAGATTCGTTGATCAGGCTTTTCTAATCCTTTAGTCCAACTACCAGTATCTGTAGAAACTCGTATACCACCTCCTATATCATATCTCCTTTCTCTCCTAGAACCAACTAGTACAAATATAAATATGACAAGCAAAACAAGTAGCCCTAGCGTAAGAAACAGTATCGCCATCTCTAGTATCGGCAACATATCTCCATACCCTTGTCTAATGAATCACTGACTAGAAATAACTGGATACTAGATAACTTCTATTAAAAATATGCTTAAGTGAACTTAATAAACTATCGTGTAAGACACTTATTAAGATAACATATTACCCTGAAAGAAACTATGGCGTCAGTATATAGAATCCTCTGGCCTTTTGTATATAGGATAAATACTACGACTCTGCAACGAAATTCTCGGCTTCCTTAATTAAATACATGAAATATATACTACATGGACTCAAGTATAGAGAATAATTTAATCGAGTAAACTAAGGTGATGGTAATGTTTGAATTTATAAACAAAGGTAATGCCCAGACCCTACAAGGTGATACTGTATTTGAATGTATAGACCTGGGAATTCCTGGATTACAGAGACTCTTCAATGATAACTGTATAAGAGCTACATCTATAGTTGTTAAAGGTCCTCCTGGTTCAGGAAAGACTGTATTTGGAATACAATTTGCATATGCAAGTCTGGCTAAGGGAGAAGAAGTACTATATATAAACTTCTTCGAAACACTGAATGAATTTGCTTCAAAAGCTGAGGCTCTGGGAATAGATTTACAAAAGTACATTAATCAAGGAACACTATACTATCTCCACGAATACGTTTTTACTGAAAAAGAAAAACTATTATTCTTTATAGAGACAATTCTAGAATTAATCATGAATAAAAAGATAAAGAGAATAATAATTGATACTGTTGATGCATTAACAGTTGCTTTAACAAAAGAAGAGTATAGAGTATTTTTACAGCAAGTAATCCAGAGAATTAAATCGCTTGGTGCAGTACTCCTATTACTTAAGGAGACTGGGAAAAATTCGTTCTCTGGCTACTACCCCTATTTAGAAGAGTATATGGCTGACGTAGTTATTGATTTACGAGAAGAGTTCCTCGACACATACATTAGGAGGACATTAACTATACGTAAGTCTAAGTTCACGAACTATATACCAATACATATAGAATACGAAATAGGCTATGGCGGTATTAAAGTCATATTCCCTGATATCCATAGTCTAAAAGGATCCTATTCAACAGAACTACTACCTACTGGGATAGAGGAATTAGATAGACTACTAGGTGGGGGTATACCAAGTAATTCTGTAGTAGTATTTAAAGGTCCCAGCGGTACTATGAAAAGCCTCATAGCCCTCTCGTTTGCCCTCACAAATGCTGTATCAAACAACAAGAAGATACTATACATCAGTTATAAAGAAAGTATTAATCAGATAGGCTACGTTATTAGAAAACTAGGCTACAACTTAGAAGATATAAAGGATAAACTAAAGATTATCGCTATAAACCCTATACATGTAACACCCTTTATGCTTGAAGATATTGTATACAAGATGTACAACGGTAACCACAAATACGATATAAGAATCGATGACGGCTTCGAAATAGTGTTAGAGCAGCTCAAGCCTTACAAGAGAAGGAATTTACTATTAGCTCTACTATCTAGTTCAAAGAATGAGGGTTTGACTAGGCTAATTATAGTAAACCAGAGCAGGCCCTGGTTCATTGACGAATACGGACTTGATTCTATAGCCGATATAATAGTTGCGACTAGATTCAAGGAAGACGGTGATCTCGTGAAAAGACAACTAGCTATAATAAAGGGTAGGGGTATAAACCTATATCATACTAAGTTCTACGACATTATTATAAAGAATATGGGTATGAACAAGTATAAAATAGGGTTGAAGCCAGCTGAGTAACTCTAGTAAATCGTTTTATCTTCTTCTATACTTTCTCCATAGTAAAATCGATACTACAGGTATTACTGCTATAATTCCTATAGTATATTGTGGCGGTACTATGGGGAGATAAGTTGTTTGGTTAACACTCTGTATGAGTGTTGATGTGGTATTTGTAGATGGAGTAGTTGCATTACCAACTACTATAGTTACTTCATTAGATTCTCCCACAATCTTTCCTTTTAGAGCTACTCGTGCCTTAAACTTATAGATACCAGGTTTATCGGGAGCTTTTATAACAACCATATATTTTCCATTAGACCCCCTATCTACAGTACCAGGGACAAGTATCCATGTACCCATTAGTTCTTCAAATCTAAGTATCGCTATATCCAGTGATTCTTTAGTAGGAGGTGATACAGTAACTATAAACTCTATTTTACTGCCAGGTTCAACCTCATTGATCTTAGTTACTAAACTAACATTATAACTGGCTATACTAACATTTAGTAGTACCTCGTTGCTCACTATACCATCTAAGGTAATGGCTCGTATAATGTATGTTCCAGGAGTCTCTGGAGCAGTTAATTCTATTTCTTTACCAGGGAATGACACTATTGTTTTAGTAATTATAGTAGTAGTTGTTTCATTGAGTTTCTTCATTATTATAGAAACAGTCTTGTTTATAAATACCGTATTTATTGATAATACTAGTTTATCTCTTGGATAACAAGTTTCTTTATTAATACTTATGATTAATGGATTAACTATATATAAATTGATAGACTTACTAATATCTAGCTCCATGTATCTCTCAAGCAGTAGTGCTTTAGCAATTAATCTAAGCTC
>WAML01000229.1 GCA_015522345.1 Desulfurococcales archaeon | reverse complement strand
TGTCTATACCAAGTTCCGCTGATTTACCCGCTACTTCAGCCAAGGCTCCTGGTCTATCTTCTATCTCTATTTCTATCTCAAGGAGTTTTGCTTCATCGGAAACTGGTGATACAACCAGTTCTTTTTTATCTGTATCTGCTATAAGAAGTACGCTCATACCTTCCCTAATATCTAAAGCATCACGTATAACAAGTGGTATGGTTATCCTGCCTTTACTATCAACTCTAACTATTTCTTTAATCTTCATAATAAGATGCACCGCCTTTTTCCCACTTTATAAAGTATTATAAGTGATCTTACCTTAATAAAAATGATCCTTATATACAACTCATTGCTAAAAGAAAGGCTTTTCTAGATAACTAAGATATATTAAGTTCCTACTTATTCTCTTACGCCATTCATTACCTATAGCTACAACAGTAATTGTCTCAGTTAAGAGAGCATGGGCTTTCATAACTATATTAATTAATGCTCTTAGAGTCTTTCCAGTAATAACTACATCTGTTAGAATAACTATATGGTCTCTCCGGCTTAAGAGGTCTTTATCAACATATATAGATTCAGCGTCCTTCATAGACCTAACTACTACTTCTTCATAATAGCTTACGTTAGGATACTTTATACCTCTTTTAGCTAAAACAATATCGCTTCCAAGTTCTAGAGATATTGCTGTAGCTAGTGGAAGAACTGTTGGATTTCCAACAAGTATTTTATCTACGCGTTTTCCAACGAGTTTTGTTAAGAGAACAAATGATAAAATTCTAATTAAATAAGGATCCCTGAGTAATCGTGAAAGATCTATAACAAGTGATTGCTCTCTCTCCAAAAACCTCTTTATAATACCGTTAATATCAATGGATAATGTAAGTGAAGCCAATATGCTTATAGCTTGTGAAAAACTCGGTATAATAGATCCTCTAACGTACCTACATAAAACAGATTGAGAAATACCTGTAATCTCCGACAACTTACTATAAGATACCCTCTTCTTCAATAACCTTAAGAACTCTATTGATAACATCCGCGCTCTTAAAGCAGCATACTTATCCGAAGCAAACCATGTACTAAGGCTCTTCTTTAACTTTTCAACTGATGCTTCATCGGGTTTCATCAGCAATGCGGGAAAATAATCATCAATAACTGTCATTCCCGAGTACCCTCATCATCTCTTTAAATTAATGTTAAGTAATATGTGGGTAAAAAATATATTTAAACAACTTATATAAAGGTATCTTCACCTATATCAAAGCTAGGGATGAACGAGGTCTTAAATACAGATAGTAATGTATCCGATGAAGAAAAACCCACGCGGTGACCCTATATAGATGTTCCCTAATAAAACGCTTCTTTCTATAGAAGAACACGTAAGTAATGTGAAAGAATATATAAGTAGGCTATGTAAAAGAGAAATACCATCTAATCTAGTAGATGAAGTAAAGGAGTCTATTATTGAAGCGTATATTAAAGGATTCGGAGGCATAGGCTACTGTATTTCATTAAAAGAAGTTGAAGGACGAATATGTATTGTGTATAAGATATTCATATTATCTATTGAGAGAGAAGAAATATTGAGTAAGCCCTCACATATATTGTTTCTAGTTAGTAAAACGTATCCTTTAGATGAAGTAATTAAGTTGAACCAGTTTATAAAAGAAATAAGTAATATACCGGGGTCTGAGCAAGTAGCCCTAATACTAGATATGTCTAGTATAAAATACCTGGGCGTACTCTATGAAGGAAAAACGTCCTGCAATCAATTGATGATAATATATTTTAATCCAGAGGAATTGGTGGATAACGAGTATGAATAAACTAGTAATAGGTGTAAAGAAGTGGCTTAGTTCAGAAGAATTTAGAGAACTACTTAAAATAGCTGATTACATGGGTAGATTCCCTAATGAAGGATCTCTTTTTAAAATAAACGTAAAGAAGGCTATAGCTAATGGATATAATTTAGAAGATATAATAAATCTTCTACAGGATTTAGGTATTGAAATATCAGATTATTTCTTAAATGAAGTAAAGAACCAGTACATTGATTTAACAAGTATAGCTATTGAATGGAGTATTGAATATAGAGAAATTCTAGTTCATATACCCTGGACCATATACCATGGTATAAAAGATTTTGTAAAAGAAGAACTCCATGGAAAATACGTTAGTAAAGATAGTGAAGGCATTACATATAGGATAAAGCCATACACTTTATATAAGTTACACAAATTTACTAATGAAAATGGATATTACATAAACGATCCATCGGGTTTAACTATACATAAAACTCTTCCATTTAAGCTATCGTTTACTGGAAATCTGTATCCATTTCAAGAAGAAGCTCTCAAAGCTTGGAAAGAAAATGATTATAGAGGAATCATAGCTCTACCCACAGGCTCTGGTAAAACAGTTATAGCAATAGCAGCGATAACGTTGCTCAATGAAAGAACGCTTATTGTAACATATACTAAAGAACAAATGTTTCAATGGAAAGAAATGATTACTAGGTTTACAGACATTAATCCTAGTTACATAGGCTTTTTCTTTAGCGAAGAAAAACGTTTATCGCCTATAACTATAACTACGTATCAGTCTGCACATAGGAATATAGACTTGCTCGGCAGATACTACGATCTCTTAATAATAGATGAATGCCATCATTTACCAGCGGATAAGTTTAGGCTAATAGCAGAACATACTATATCTACTCACAGAATGGGGTTATCAGCTACAGTAGTTAGAGAAGATGGAAAACACATTGAATTATTCCCATTAATGGGTGGAGTAGTATATCATAAGAGTGCTGCTGAGCTTTCACAACAAGGATATCTTGCAAGGTATAGAGTGTATACAGTTAAAGTTGATTTAACAAAAGAAGAGAAGAAATTATACCAACAACTATATCAGACTTACAAGTACTTTTCTCAAGGACGTGGATTCCAGGAAGTTCTTGAAAGTGCTAGAAGAGGAGATAAATCAGCAATAAATGCGCTTAAAATACATAGTAGATTACGTCTACTCATAGCTAATTCAGAGAGTAAGTTAAGAGAAGCTATAAAGATTGCTAAAAAAGAGCTGGAGAAAGGCTCTAAAATAATAATTTTCACTCAGTATGTTGATCAGGCTAAGAAATTGAGTGAAGAACTAAATGCACTCCTCTTAATCGGGGAAATGAGTTCAAGAGAGAGAAAGAAAGTACTAGAGACTTTCAAGAAAATGTCTTCTGGGATACTAGTAGTAACTACAGTAGGTGATGAAGGCCTTGATATACCTGATGCAAATGTAGGTATAATAGTGTCTGGAACAGGATCTAGAAGACAATTCATACAGAGGCTAGGAAGATTATTAAGGCCTAAGAAAGGAGTTGAAGCAAAATTATATGAAATAGTACTTAAAGGAACTCCAGATGAAACTCTAGCTCGTAAGAGAAAGAAAATACTTGAAACTTTAGAAGACTTCTTTGAGGCTAGTTAGTTATTGATTATCCACAATTTATGTAAAGAAGAGACTTGAATAGTATTTTAATAATTTGCTCTTTTAATTCTTCATAAAAATTCTCGCGACTAGAGAGTTTTGGTATCAGTAGATTTATGTATTTACGATAATCATTTACACATAGAAATTCATAGGCTTTAATATTTCCATTTCTAACGCGAGATACAATATATGCTAGAGGGTCGCAGTCTCCTAATGAAGTAAGGTATTCCTTGAGAGACTCTTTATATAATTCGTTAAAATACTCTATATGCATACCTATTCCGTAAGTGAGATAATGATATGGTTTCATATAAATGGTGTACAGTTTATCCTTAGTATCTAGTTCTTTTACAAAAATGTTGATTTTCCCATAATAGCCTTCTATACTAATGTTTTCATAGTCTTTTACAACATTATTTATTATACTACTACTTAATTTGTTGAACTCGTTAAATAATTCATTAACATTTTCAAGTCTACATGTTTTACACCAAAAAGGCTTAGCTACTACATAATAGTCTATTCCTATATCTTCTATAGCGTTTTGTATACTTGATTCTAAACTCCACTGTAGTATTATAGACGATATAGGTACTACTACATCTATTCTATGAGTTATCTTAGAGTTTCTGGTTTTTTTAACAGCTATTGTATGAGAATTTTCTAGTGTAGTAGATGCAGTAATTTCTTCATTAGATATAGCCTTAAACATCTCGTGTAGCATTATAATTCTTTTGGAAAAATCATTGAGTGTTATATAGCTTAAGTAAATAGATGGCTCTACTACTATAGCTCCTTCTCTTACAACTGGCATATTCTATACCTTAGTACCTTATACTCATGTACACAAAATAGTTAAGCAACTAATATATAAGGTACACTAAATTAGGTAGACTTAGGTGGTTTAGTAAATTGGTGGAAGAGCTTAGTGAGAAGCCGAAGAGAATAGCTGTTTTTGAAGGCCAGGGTAAGATAGGAGAAGTCATTAAAGAATTGGCTCAAATAAGATTATCGCCAGAAGATTTTTCAAGCCCTATTTCTCTACAAATGGCTATTTCAAGAATATATTCAGCTCTACTAAAGTCCATGGCGGAAGGACCTAGAAAACACTATGTCGCTGAAATAAGGTTTACTGATAGTCTAGGGAATACAGTAGCTTTTGCAGTAGACTTAGGAGAATCTATACCGCCTTTCTCTAGTAGGAATGTAAAAGCAAGAATTATAGTAGAGATCTTCGAAGAATAAACTAGGTATATATGCTGAAACTTGTAAGGTCTGATCTTGTGATGACTAACCAGGCTTCTGAGATAAAAATCTCTAGATGGCCTAAGAAAAGAGAGTTTCTCGCGTACTATCTATTGTATAAAGAATTTCATGTAAATCCATTTAATATTAATGAAGGCGTTGAAGTCTTGATGAAAAAACTTTGTATGAATAGAAAAACTGCAGTAAATGTAGTGAAGAGGCTAAAGAGAATGAATTACCTTGTATCTGTAGATACGTTAACGCTTAGATGTAGAGATTTGTTGGGAATTCTAGACTCTTATTTATCGCTGTACATGTATACTAGGTTAAAGAAATGCAGTTACAAGAAATCGTAGTTAAGGAAAAACATTATTGTTTTTCTTAGCATTGATTAGCTATAGTCTTTACTCTGTTTGCTGAAGTACTATTTCTATTGTGCTTACACGAGTCTGTCTTCCATTGGGGTTAGTTACTGTCTGACTACCTATTCTAATGTCCTTTATCTGTATCTTTCCGGGTAGGAATCTGTTCCTAACGATCTCTACAGTGTCTACAGCCTTGCTTATAGCTCTGCCTCTAGCTTTTACAACGATCTCTTTTACGCCTTGGTTTATTAGAGTTAATACTGCTAGAACATAGTTCATTACGTTCTTTTTACCTACTAATACGGTGTTGCTTGGTTGAGGTGTTGCTTCAGCCATGTCTGTTCCCCCAGCTTTTTTCGAATTACTGATTTCTTGGTTAATTGCAGCGACTTGTATATAAGGTTTTCCTATAAGATCGGTATTACCTTATCCTTCTTTTTTAATTCTCTAGTGCGGGAGGAGTCTTCTTCTAGGAGATGAGGTTACAGCCTTGCCAGTCAACTTAGTATACGAACAATTATGTCCGTCATGTGGTAGAGAAGCTGAAGCTGAATTTATTCTAAAGTATGGAGTTTGTAGAAAATGTTTTCTCGGAAGAGAAACAAGCCATAATAGCCTTAACTTAATAGAATATAATAAGGTTATAGATGAAGAAATAAGTAATTTTGAGGAATTCTTTAAACAAATAACTAACGGTTATAGGCTATGGGGTAGTCAAAGAATATGGTTAAAGAGGTTATTCAAAGGAGAAAATATAGCAATTATTGCTCCCACAGGTGTCGGTAAAACAACTCTTTTAATAAGCTACGCTCTCTACATGTCTACAAGGTATAAGAAAAAAATATTATTCTTAAGCCCTACAGCTAGTTTATCTAAGCAATTATATAGGAAAATGAATATACTCATTCAAAAACTCAGTGTAAAACCGAGGATAATAGTTTATGATTCATCACTAAATAGAGACAAAAGACTGGCTATACTCAATGAAATAAAGAGTGGTAACTATGATATATTAGTTGTAACAAACGCTTTTGTATCGAGAAAATACAGTAGTTTAGCGGATAAACAATTTGATATAATAATAGCGGATGATGTGGACTCTATACTTAATAGTTCAAAAAATATTGTTAGACTCTTAAATTTACTAGGCTACGGCTCCGACGCTATAGCTAAGGCTAAAGAACTTGGTTCTTTAAAGAATAGATTGTTAATGTATAAAATAAATGGTTTAGAAGAGAAATACCGCGAATTATTGGAGAAATATATTGAGTGTGAAAATAGCTTAAAGAGGATAAAGGAGAGTAAAAAATATGGTCAAATAATAATAGCTAGTGCTACAGGGAGAGTTAGAGGACCCTATGTATCTGTATTTAGAGAACTACTAGAACTTGATGTCTCAGGGAT
>WAML01000228.1 GCA_015522345.1 Desulfurococcales archaeon | reverse complement strand
TATTAATGTATCAACGCTATTGAATAGATAAGCTCCACTAGCTGCATGAAAATGCGCGTGTGTTAGTATAACATACTTTATATCATTGACCTTCACATTCATTTCCATTAAATTAAGAAGAATAGCATTTACGCCTAACACTGAACCAGAGTCTATTAGTATATAAAAATTTTTTAAATGAACCAAGTAGACGTTAGTGTCCACTAGATGTGAAAGCTGAGGCCCCCCAACTATGTACACGCCTGGTTTTACTGTTATTACTGGCATTCCGTTAAACTGATCTCTGCAACTGCCTTATATTTACTAATTTTACATTTGATAACTTAGATAATTCTATCTTCAACTTATCTGGTTCTAGCGAAGACTTTGACATATCAGCTATCAATGTACACTCAGCTGTTTCACCCCTCCTAACTGTAGTACAATGTGTAGCTATTAAGTCAACACCATGTTTAGCCATGAAATCAGTGACTTCAGCTAACGCGCCCGGAACATCGTTTATTTCAACGTATACTTCGTATAACTTCGTACCCGGAAATACTACAGGTGAAACTATTATCTCACGTCTACTAGTATCAGCAATTAAGACCACATACATACCCTCAACTATGTTCAAGGATTCCCTAATAACCATGGGTATGGTTATTCTACCCTTACTGTCAACACGTACAATCTCGGTTATCCTCAAACTACCCCCCGTACTCCCACTATGATTTCTAATTAATTAATCTTTCTAAAAACACTACTAGAAGTCTTAATATGTTATGGGTCAGATTAACATAATATCACATAATCATCTAGATCATATCGTGGTCCGCTCATCATCCCACATACTTTAAGGTATGAGCTTCCTGAAATCAACTATGTTGTTAACCTCATTTGCATCTATTTTAGAAAACAATGTTATGTAAACACTTGCATTTATTCTAGCCTTTTCTAACCCTACTACTAAAGCTTTCACCTCACCAACACTTTTGACTACATCCCATATAATTATGGCATCTTCTCTCTTTCTTCCATGTCTTTTAGGAATAAAGAATGCCTTTACCTCACCTAGTTCGTCATGAACTTTCTCAACTATGTAATCACTTGTTAGAGGTTTATTTTCGGAAACAATTACTATTGGTTTATCTAGAATAAATGATAGAGCTGTTGCTAAGCTTAATATAGGTGAATCTCTTGTAACAATTAACGTTATTCTTCTACCAACTATATCTAAGTACAACTTACTAGCAATAACCTTAAGTAGAGAAGGCTCTAGCAAAACACTTAGCCAATCCTGCTTTGACTTAAACATTTTCTCAATGTATTCAAATATGCTTATTTTAGACGATATATTCTCCCATATGCTCTTAGCCTGCTCAATACTTGGTATCATAGATCCTTTTATGTATCTACATAGCGTCGTCTCATTTACTCCTGTTATCTTAGACAGTTCCTTATAGGAGAACTGGTTTTTAAGGAATCTTAGAATCTCTACTATTGCTAAACGATATCTTACATCAACTATTTTACCACGCTCTTCCCCTAATATAATTGATGACACAGTATTGTCCCTCTGCAATCATTCTTCAGTAATGCGGGAAAGTCATCACATTGGCTTAACACTTTCAGTCCCGAGTACCTTCATCACAGCTACCATGAATATCTATAACCCTTTAATAAGTAAATATGTTTTACGAGGGGATGATTAAGGTCTTAAGAGCTGATACATAATGAAGAAAAACCCACGCGCTGACCCACATACTGGTTACGATGAATTACTAGGCTTACTAGGCAAGTACGGTTTATCTCGTATTGATGGTTCATGGTGTATGGAATTATTAAAAGAAACCGGCTACACCACTATAGTGTTCAATATCAATTGAATTACACATAACATTCTTACCGTATCCTTATTAGTTAATGTTAATCCTTACTTAGAAGGAATCAACTCAGTAATACTACGTCTACCAAATAATGAGTTTACTTACGATGAAATACTTCTATTTAAAGACGTCTTAGGTAACGGCGTTTCAGCCATTACTATTGGGTTAAAGTATACTGAAATAGAGGTAAATCTTAAAGAGGATATTAATGTTATAGACAAAATCCTTAGAACTATAACTAAGGTAAAGAAGTGCTCAAACACTTTAATAAGCTGTGATATACTAATGGAGGAATCATAGCAAATGTCAGAAAAAACACCAGTATTTAGGGTTAAGAAGTGGCTTGACAAAGAAGATTATGAGGAACTACTTAAAATAAGCGATTACATTGGTAGAAGATATGGTTATTCTGTATTCAGAATAAATGTGAATAAAATACTAAGAAACAACTTGACATTGCAAGACGTAAAAGCCTTATTAGAGAATGTTAACGCTGAGATAGATAAAAGAGATTTAATGTACTTAGAAGCTGTACTCAAAAGACAGCGAAGCGTAGAACTATTCTGGGATGGAGTAAATGTTATTATGAAACCAAATTTCTACTTGGGATCAATATATGATAGTATAAGGGGAATGGTAGAATACGACCCAAAGAGAAAATTATTCAAAGTAAAACCAATGTATTACTTCGATTTAATACGTGAATTAGAAAAATTAGGCGTATATGTGGTTAATAGAACTAATTTAAAAGACACGTATCCATTAAGCTTCAATATAGAATTAAAGGTAACTTTAAGACCATACCAAGAAGAAGCTGTGAATGCTTGGCTCAAGAATAAGAAGGGCATAATAGCTTTACCAACTGGTGCTGGAAAAACAGTAATAGCTTTAGCCATAATAGCTAAACTACGCGAAAAAACATTGATCGTGACCTATACTAAAGACCAGATGATGCAGTGGCGTGAAATGCTTCTCAAATATACAACTATAACCCTCGATAAAATAGGATTATATTATGGTGATGTTAAAAAACTAGCTCCTATAACCATAACAACATATCAGACCGCTTACAAGCACATAAACAGACTTTCACCATTCTTCTCATTACTAGTGATAGACGAAGTACACCATTTACCGGCAGAAAAGTTCAGATATATAGCATTTAACTCCTTTGCATTACATAGATTAGGTCTCTCCGCGACAGTCATAAGAGAAGACGGTAAACATGAAGAACTATTTCCATTAATGGGCGGAATAGTGTACTGGAAAACAGCTAATGAACTAGTTGAGGAAGGATACTTAGCCCCATTTAGAATCAAACCAGTATACGTAGAACTAACCATTGATGAGAAAAAGAAGTTAAGGGAATTAATTAAGTTGTACAAACTATTCGCTAAAGGTAGAAGCTTTAATGACCTATTAAAGCACGCAAGATTCGGCGACGAAGATGCCCAGAGAGCCTTAAGCATACATAGCCGCATACGACAACTAATACACAATGCCCAAAACAAGTTAAAGGCAATAAGAGATATAGTTGAGAAAGAACTAGAAAAAGGATCAAAGATAATAATATTCACCCAATATATTGGACAAGCAGAAAGAATAGCTAAGGAAATACAAGGACTATTACTAACAGGGAAAATGGATGCCAAAGAAAGAAACGAGATAATCAACAAGTTTAGATCAATAAGAAAAGGCGTATTAGTAGTAACAACTGTAGGTGATGAAGGAATAGACATACCCGATGCCAATGTGGGCATTATAGCTGCAGGTACAGGATCACGAAGACAATTTATACAAAGACTAGGAAGACTTCTGAGAATGAAGAATGGCAAAGAAGCAGTACTCTACGAAATAATTGTTAAGGGAACTAGCGAGGAAATTCAATCAAAGAAAAGAAAGAGCCTTAGTCTAGACGGTCTCACGGAAGCGGAGCTCAGCGAGGTCGATGTTCTTCATTAATCATGTTAGGGTAGCATCATCATTACTCCAAAATTTATACCATATACCAAACCTATAAACATTAAGATCAAGAATACTTCTCAATAAATAACTAAGCACTATATCACACAACCTTTTGTCAAGTTTAATAATATTTTCACCACTACTACATAGCGGAATATCAATATTAATTGGTGAAACAATTTCTACCACTACTCCACTATCGCTAATAGACTTTAAAGCAATATTTTTCACACCTAAAGTAGAAAACAACTTAACTATATGACTTAACTTCTCCACACTACTAAGGTAAAGGTCTAGTATAAAACCTCTGATACGTAAAAATAATACACTACCACATTGCCTACAATAATTCTCAATTAAGGCTAATAAGTCATCGCAACTAAGCAACTTATGTATAGCATAACGCTTAGCATGAACCTTCACTTCATAGCCTATAGAAGTACATATAAATGATATCCTACCACTACAAGACGATAAGGAACATACACTTGTATCAAAACTATTTACGCTAAGTAAAATATCAATTAATAATTCATCCACTACTCCTTCTCTTAGATCTCTAAATAATCTCCTAAGAGCGTTAACACATTTGCTCAAGAAGTTTATCCCTTAACATTACTAATTAAATACAATACACTTTTAATAACAATCACGTCCATAACATTCTTAAGATTACCAGTAGGATAACTTGATAAAGGTATCACTATGACGGGTTCTACTACATGCTTTAGGATAATAGGTAAAGAATCTATAGTAAGTAATGACTTAAACGGTGACTTATCTAATGAATTCAGATTAACTGCATAAACATTAATACACGCATCATAGAGCTCATTACATACCTCATATACCATGAAATTATTCTTGTCACGACAATAGAATTTACCACAAACATGCTTAATCGTTAATTCCCCGCTTTGTAAACCATAGCCTATCATTAAGTTTCTACATAAGCTACCTATACATAAACAAGGCTTACTAAGATCCTTGAAAAAACTAGTACCAGGCTCCACATTAATAATTAATGAATACTTATTCTCGAGTAGATTCCTAATATAGTTAATATCAGTATAGACG
>WAML01000227.1 GCA_015522345.1 Desulfurococcales archaeon | reverse complement strand
ATTCTATTAGTTATTATGTCATAGTATTCTTGTTTTAGAAAATTTTATTATCCACTAGACATTGTTAGGGAAAACTATATCTTTTAGGAAAATACTATATTGCATAGAATTATTTGTTGAATTTAATAGTTTCATCTAAAGAACTTTTTGGTTAAGAATAGATATTATCTATGTTTTCTCCATGGTTTTTATTTCTTTATTGTTTGTATTGTTGGCTGGTTTATTGTTTTCTCTAGTTTCTCTCTTGCTTTTCTACATAGTATTTGTTTTTCTTTGTGTCTACATGCTATTGTTGTTATTGTTTTTAGTGTGTATATTTTTCTGAAGTAGCTTATTTTGTCTACTTCGTCTATTATCCACTGCATATTCTCCCATAGTGTATTTTGTTCTTTTTTCTTGTACTTGATTAGTGTTTCTGCTAGTGTTGATAATAGCTTGTATTCTGGTATTTCCAGGTTTTGCTCCACTATGTATTTCCTGGCTTTTTCTAGAGCCTTTTCTGCTTCACCTATTTTGTCTAGTAGGGTATTGTATATTGAGTAGTCAATGTATGCTCCTACTAGTGTTACAAGGTACTTCATTCCCTTTAGTTCTTCTAGTATTCTAATGGATTTAGAGACGTTTTCTAGAGCTTTCTCCAAGTCATCGTTCATGTAGTGGGTTAGAGCGAGTTCTCTATAGGCTATAGCAAGGCTATGTCTATAACCTAGTTTCTCGAAAACAGCTATAGCTTCTTCTAGAGAATTAATTGATTCTCTAAACTTATTCAATATTCTGTAAAGGAGGCCCATCCACCCATGTATAATAGCTATTTTGAACAAATCCATTGGATCAATGTATTTGTCTAACAACAACTTATATATTTTTAAAGCCTTCTCGACTCTACCTTGGAAATAATATATTGGTGCTAGACTCATGAGTATCTTAGCTTTAATATTCTCTCTACCTCTAATCCTAATATTTTCTAGGATCTCATTGGCTCTTCTAAGCTCCTTCAGAGCTCTAGAGTAATCACTATAGTACCTATACACGAGGCTCTTCTCGATCTTGGAGTAGAGGACGAGTCTGTAATCACTCCTATTATACCCGATAGTCTCAGCCCACCGTAGAAGCTTCAATGCATCATCCATTCTACCATTCAATACATAGTATCTAGCCTGAATAAATGAAGCCCAAGCCTTAACCAAGTTATCAACAGCTTTCTCTCTAATAACACCAACCAGTTCAATAAAGGGGTCAAGCAGAATCTCGTTATCAATGACGAAACCAGCTATTTTAGACAATACACCAGCAGATTCATTATATCGGCCAGACTCTATATAGTGGTAAAGAGCCTCCAAAAGATCCTCGTCGCTATTCATTGAAGAATAGTATTTAGCAGCAATATAGTGGTATGACTCACGGTCAATTATATCTCTACAATAAACATCCTTGATAATCTCAGGCAATTGAAAACCACTTGGAAGTCTAATAATAACTAAGTTAGCTAATAGTTTTTCAATACTCTTCTTAACTCTCCTACTCTCGACACCAGCTTTCTTAAGAAGTTTCATAGGAGCAGTCTTCCTTAAAACACACAAGAGATTGAGTACATTTCTATCATCATAAGATAGCTCTTCAAGAATCTCGTAGATCAAGTAGTCTCTAGAAAATCCTTCTACACTATCAAGTATACTAGGGTCTCTGGAATACTCTCTCAGAAACAATACAAGTAAATAGGGATGCCCATTCAAGACTCGGTGAACTCTAGTAGCATCTTCTCTACTAAGCCCATGCATTGTAAGGAACTCAATAGATTCTTCAAGACTAAATGGTTTAACAAATAATACTTTCTCGTGTGAAACATAGAAATTAGGTAAAGACCTAGATACAACAACTACTTTACCTCTAAGACTCTCGGCTAACGCGAGTTTTTTAACAAGTAATTCAATACCGGGGTCGGCGTTTAAATGAAAGTTATCGAGTACTAAGAGAACCCTACTATTCCTAACCAAGTCTATAACCATATCTATATAAGTTGATGTATCACCGTATCCATTCCTAATTAAGTTAATGAAATTCTTCCTCTCATCACCTTCAATAGAGAAAGCCATATTCCTTACAATACCCTGTAGAGTAGTAGTCTCAAGTATATCAATCCATATAACTTGGTAACCACTCTCTCTAGCATACTTGTTAACAAGACTAGTCTTTCCAACACCGGGCAATCCTACTACGAAAATAAATTTCCTAGAATTATCTCTCAAAAACTCGAGCTCCCGCTTTCTACCAACAAAAACTTTCTGTAGGTCAGGGGCTTTGAATGGCTTAGGTAAATCAATTTCTCTAGTACCATAGACAATCTCTATACCATTTGCTCCAACTCTAATACTGTAGCTAGAAGTCCTTGGGAAATACAGTTTAACATTCTTACCCTTAATCCTAACCCATTTAGAACTAACAAGCCCTAGTTTCTCCATAACCTTTAGTTTCTTAGAAATAATTGTCTCGTGAACACCAAGTATTTTACTTAAACCACGTGTATTCATTGGCTCAGTACACAATGTAACAAAAATACGTATAACTAAGTCATTAGTGAGAAACTTAATAGCTTCTCTCTCATCAGCGAAAGCTTTCTCACTAGACAATTCTACAGCACTTCCACACTATTACTAAAAACTCTGTAAAAACCACGATTTATATCCTCTGGGTTTAACAAATACATTCAAAGCCGGCGCCAACTATAAAGTACTAGATATTATCAACTAATACATGTTTAACCTTGTTTAAGAGGTGACCCATATTCCATGACAATGTATGGATTTATTGGATTAGGTGGAGTAGCATCACAATCTATTACAGCGTCCTTAGCTGGCTATAGAGTTTTGTTGAATGGAGGAAACGCATTTGATGCATCGCTAGCCATAAGTAGTGTATTATCAGTTATACTACCGCATACCGGTGGATTAGGTGGAGACGGTTTTCTACTAGCGCGTACAGCTAATGGAGAAATAATAGCCTATAATGGAAGCGGTGTTGCTCCAAAAAACTATCCTATAGACGAGTATATTAGAGAAAAACCATTGAGGGGCCCATACACTATTACTGTACCAGGCCTTGTAGATCTCTGGGAGTGGATGTGTAGTAACTACTGTAGCAGAGACCCTAGAGAGCTACTAGAGCCAGCCATTAGCTTGGCTAAGAACGGATTCTATGTACAAGAGCAATTAGCTAAGGCAATCAAATATAGTTACCCAGAGCTAGCTAGGTATAATAGTTGGGTAGATACATATGGTGGTTTAGAGAAAGGGTCTTATGCTAGATTCCCTAGACTAGCTAGTGTCCTAGAAACTCTAGCTGTAAAAGGGTTTAGAGAATTCTATGAAGGAAGACTGGCAGAAGAAATAGTTAATGAACTATCTCTCCAAAAAGTCCCAGTAGTATATGAGGATTTTGTAGAGTATAGAGGAGAGCCTATAGATCCTATAAAGACTGTGTATAGAGGCTATGAAGTACTCGAGCTACCTCCTAATACACAGGGAATTGCAACTCTAGAACTACTAAAGCTCATGGAAATAACAGACTTGAATAAAAGAGAATTCAATGACTTATCTAGGATAGAGGAGTTCTTCAAACTAGCTATGATAGCGTATAGTGATAGAGACAAGTATGTTGCAGACCCTAGACACTATAGTCTAGACCCTCATAAGCTACTTGATGAAAGAGAACTTGCAAAGAAACTTGGTATGAACTACTCAAGTGAGTCATCTATAGCAGGCGGTGATACAACATTCTTTGTAGTAGGAGATAGAGAAGGGAATATAGTAGGGTTTATCCAAAGCCTCTTCTACCCCTTTGGCTCAGGAATAGTTGTTAAAGACATGGCTTTCCAGAATAGAGCAACTGGTTTTACACCAGACAAGAAGCACCCCAATAGTCCAGCGCCTGGGAAGAGGCCAATGCATACACTATCTATAATGTATGCTAGAGGCGATGAAGTAGAGTATGTTATAGGTTGTGCAGGAGGGCATCTAAGGCCACAGATACATGTAGAAATACTAGCTAATATAGTGGATTATGGAATGGATCTCCAGGAGGCAGTTAACGCTCCTAGGTACATGCTGGTTAAATGGGATAGCAGAGGCTTTGAAGCAGTTATTGAAGAAAACATTATACCAAGGAATCAAGTAGTCGATGAAAAACACTATAGAGTAGTTGAGCCGTACTCTAGGAGAACAGGTATAGTTCAAGCACTAAAGTATGAGCCTAAGAAGAGACTATATGAATTCTCAGCAGATCCTAGGGGAGGAGGACTAGCTCTAGCTCATGGCTAGAGCTATACTAGAGCACTAGCAACAATTCTTGCACCCGCATAGAATAGTACAATTCCTATGAACAATCTAAGCCACTGGGGAGATAGTTTAGTAGCTACTCTAGGCCCTAGGCTAGCTCCAGCTACAGAGCCTATGGTAAAGGGGAGAGCTAGTTCATATACTACATCATTATTCAGTATATGTCTAATAGTAGCAGCTATAGCTGAAGGGAATATAGTGAAAGTAGATAGTGCTACAGCATAGTGTACTGGAATACCTAGTAACCCAATGAATAAAGGCATATTTACAGCGCCACCACCAGTACCCGTTAACCCAGCTACTAAGCCAGAGAGCAAGCCTATGGCTATGGACTTAGATACACTAGTATAGACCCTATCACCAGCATTACTATCTCCACGTTTATTCAAGCCAGCTCTAGACCTATACTTTATAAAGCCATATATTAAGCGGAGAGAATAATACATTATAAACAAACCGACTATAAGCCTTAGATAAAGAGAACCAAGGAAAATCGTTAAGTAAGCTCCTAGGTAAGACGCAGGGATCATTCCAATTAGTATATAGAGGCCTTGCCTAATAGGAACTTTCCCTAGCCTAATATAGTTTATAGTGCCAAACAACGATATGAATACTATAACAAACTTGCTCGTGCCAACAGCATTATTTATTTCGTATCCCAGGAAGTAGAAGATTGGAACCATAAAAGTTCCTCCACCAATACCAGCCATAGTAGCGGCAAACCCTACTAGAAAACCAGCTATAATATACACCACTAGATCTATCACTTGAAACCCCCATTGCCCCACTATATCTCCAGGTCTAGACAGCAAGCAATGTCATTGAAGTACTCATGGATAATACTATCACTATAGACAACGCATTTAAGTATTTCTATAACAGGAGATTATAACTCATTAACTATTTTCTCAAGAACTTTCTTCCACAAGAGGTACTTTCCTTTATAGAGGATAGTGTTTGCCTTATTTGGTTTGAATACTTTATCTACTCTCCATAGAGGCTTTATATCATCTATAGACTTATAGAGTCCTAGAGCTATACAAGCTAAGTATGATGTACCCAGTAGTGTTGTCTCTAAATATTTTGGTCTAACAATTCTCTTCTCCAGTATATCGGCGTGTAGTTGTAGTAGGAAATCACTTTTAGAAAGACCTCCATCAACTCTCAACTCAACCACTCTATCCTTAATAACATCCTCTATTTCCTCAATAATTCTTTTAACAATAAACACTATAGACTCATATACTGCTCTAACAACAGATCCTTTATCCATAGAGATATCGAATCCTATTAACCCAGCTCTCAAGCTACTCCTCCAATAAGGTGCTCCAATACCTAAGGGAAAAGGCATAAACAATAGATCATCTATACTGGTTCTACGAGCAATTTCTTCTAATTCATTATAGTCTCTAGCTATACCTAGTTTATTGACTAGCCAGTCTATCAACGATCCTGTGGCTGGAACGCTTCCCTCTAATGCATAGACTATTCTATTTGCTGTACTCCATGCAATAGTTGTTAGTAAATTATCTGTAAAAACTGGTTTATCGCCAGTACAAGTTAGTATAAAACTACCTGTTCCATGAGTACATTTTGTATCGCCTGGAGAAGCAAGTAAATGACCTATGCATGAAGCCTGTTGATCGCCAACTATAGCTGCTATAGGTATTTCTGCGCCTAGGACTTCGTCACTAGTATATCCATGGATTTTAGCTGATGCACTAGCTTCAGGAAGTGTATTAGCTGGTATCTTAGCTAGCTCAAGTAGTTCACTATCCCATTCAAGCCTAGATATATTGAATAACATAGTCCTAGAAGCATTAGTATAGTCTGTAGCATATACTCTTCCACCACTAAGCCTCCATACAA
Organism: Desulfurococcales archaeon; assembly: GCA_015522345.1. GTDB lineage: Archaea > Thermoproteota > Thermoprotei_A > Sulfolobales > Desulfurococcaceae > WAML01. The sequence continues at coordinate 11,560 of WAML01000227.1, read as the reverse complement.
TAAATGCATCAATAGTTGTTGCAACAGCATCTCCTCTAACAAGTTTTTCTCTAAGCCTAGGCATATTCTCTAGAATCCATAGTATCTTTGGTAAAGAGAAATTGGGGCTGGGTATAAGGCCTGTCTTTTTCTTAAAGAAATTCTTCATACTCATTAACTTATCAACAATTGCTTCAGCTCTCCTACACTGCCATGTAATAACGTTGTAGAGAGGTCTACCGCTACGTTTATCCCATATAATAATAGAGCCTCTCTGATTAGCAATACCTAAGCCGCTTACACGATTAATTCCAATACCAGCATTCTCTAGTGCTTTCTTTAAAACATAGAGAGACTTACTCCATAGCTCCCAAGGGTCTTGCTCAACCCAGCCTGGCTTAGGCATGTACTTTTCAAGCCTACTACTAACATACCCTAGTAAACGGCCTTCTACAGGATCATAGACGCTGGCTTTAACATTAGTTGTACCAATATCTAGTGATAAAACATATTTCTTCTCAGACACTTCTCCTCATAACCAAGGACTCCAGCTATACAACAATATAGTAGTTATTACTATACAGAATTATAAAGACTGTAAATACCAGGGGTATTTCAAAAATAGTTTTGTTTTAGTAAAATCTACTTAGTTCACTAGAGATAGTCTACCTTAGTGTATGGTATGTTCTTGGCTCTAGTCTATAGGCTTTCTTCTTAGACATAGTGTGTATAACGGCTAGTGTTGAAGCCCATGTAGTGAATGTAGCTAGAGTCATTAGGGTTCCTGTAGTAAGTATTTCATTCAACATTACAGGTATTTCTGATGGATTAGACATTGCTGTTAGAAATGGAGGCCAAGGAACTACTTCTCCATGCCATATATGTTCTATCATTAGTATTATTGAGCCTCCCCAGAGAAGCGTAGTTAGTATTGATAGTTTTAGTTTCTCGCTTAGTTTTTTGGCAATCCTCTGTAGTATAGTAGTTATTATAGCTACTATCATGGGTGTTATGAAGCAAGCCATAATTCTTCTACCAGAGAATATTTATACTAGCCACTGGGTTATAAGTGCACCTGTGTAATAAACTGGTGCACAGGTGGTTCTCGTGTGGTGGCTTATACTAGCTTATGCAGCTTCAGCAACAACTATACTCTGGTACTCTAGAGCTGAAAACGATGTATACTTGTTCAAAATACTAGCTCTCATACAGTGGGGAGCAGCTATAATGGGGTTTGTGGATAGTCTAGTAAGTTATTTCGAAGGAGAACCATTGCTTGAAGTATCAGAAGAATCAATATTATTAGGGCTAGTCCTACTCCTTGCTTCCATACTATTGTGGGAGCTAGTACTATTCATTAAAGACCCTAGGAGAGTCCTATACAAGAAATAAAGACATAATTTTTACTTAAACAACATTACATAAGGTATTATCAATGGTATCAAGAGTGTTAGAATAAAGCCATGTATAAATGCGATAAAAGCCTTTTCTCTACCAGAGTAGTAGAGTATTATTGGTAGTGCCGTATCCATAGTTGTAGCACCACCAATACTTATACCTTCAACACTATACCTCTTATACAGTATAGGGTATAGAGTGAACATCATTATTTCACGGAAGAGATTTGTTGAAAAACCAATGAGGCCATATAATGGGTTATATAGTGCTAAATACGAGCCAGTAAAACTATACCAGCCCATACCAAGAGATACAGCTACTCCAACAATACATTCAAATCCAGTTAATAGACATGAAGCCAGTCCTCCAAGTAGAGAACCAGCTACTGTAGAAAACACTAACGCCACTACCTTATGAGGATACTCTCTAACATTCTTTAAATAACTAATATTAACCGCTATAGACATTCCAACAAGGAATATTAGAATAGCTAAGAGAATAGAAACTACATTATCAATTACATCAATAATCCACTGATCTAAGACAATACTATACCCAACAACTATACCAACAATATACAGCACTAGTATCATCAATGCTTTTAAAGCCAAGAAAAACTACCTCTTCGACAAAACTATTTTGAATACAGTAACTGCTATAATAAACCCAAGTAATGTGGGAAGCGTAGATAAGACAACTACATACAATAATACACTAGTATACTCAATAACTACTTCCCTTAAATGAACTCCAGTCAATAAACCAATTGATACTATGAGAAAATACACTATATAGACTAGTATATTATCTATATACTTATTTATTTTACCAGAGCTTTCTTTATTTCTAGCAATATATTGGATGACTAGCCCAGTTAATACACCTACCAATAAACTAGCGTATACTAGTGCTGATACAGGTGTTATACTCAACACCCATAACCTCTACATGCGGGTTTGAATCTTCTTACCAAACTCCATACTTATATAAGTAATGCCGTTCATAATGTAGCAGGTGTATGCAATTGGCCTTATCAAAGGCTATTGCATCTACGCTCTTACTAATTATGGTGTTACTTGGAAACCTAACTATAATAGTGAAATCCTATAGTGTTGGGTTGGAGGGTAGTGAAGACATTGATATAAATGATGTAATTGATACTTTAAAGAAATTCTATAAAGACATAGTGGTTGTAGAAGCATTTAAGTATAGGAGGCTCCTCCCCTTATTCCATGAAAGATACCCTGCTTCTGGAAATCCATGCGATATGTATGTAGAGTATGATTCTAGGCATAGGGAACTGTATTGCTGGCTTGAACAAATATACATACCTGCTACTGAGAGTGTTGATTTAAAGAATAATAGTGTAGCAACAATTCCTAAGGGAGATTCATTCCTTATAACACTAGCTCCAATACACATTGTTGAAGCACTTGCTGGAGTTGATTCTATAAATAAATTGATTGAGCCCCGGGAACTCTATGAATATACTCAGAAAGAATGGGGAGACTATATACCGGTTAGAGAAGGAGAATTCCTCAAGTACAAGCCAGTGAAATTCATTGATAGAGCGCCTCCTGACATAATTGATGCCTACTATATATACTATTATAGGAAACAATTAGCAGAAGATAAAACAGATTCTCCTATAAAGACTCTGCCTATGTGGAGTTTTCTAACAAACTACTACAAACTAGTCCATAGTATACGAGAATTCTTCGCTAAATACGGCTATGATATAACTCAGTATAACTACTTAGTAGTTGAATGGATTATAAGCGATCCATCGAAAGCACTACTATACCCAGTAACCATGACTTCTAGACTACCGCCAGATATCTTCGACTATCGCTTGGGCGAGAAGATAGTATATGCACCAACACATGATCGATTCGACTATGATACAGAGTTCCCAATACCACTACCACTCTATAGTACACCATATTATGTAAGTACTATAGATGTCTACAACCCCATAGAGACATTAGTAGAGAACATGGTGTTTATAGCTCCTAGGCCACAGACCTATAGTGGATCGTTTGATTTAATAATAAATGTTAAAACAGGTGATGGCAGGAAAATAGTTACTCTAAAGTATAGATTCAATATAGGTGGAGAATACTGGAGATTTCTTGAAACAAATCAAGCACTATTACCTCCACTGCCTTGTGCAAGTATTAGACAGCAAGTACTTAAGGAATTTGGTGTATCTGCTAGCGAGTACTGTAGTGTAGATGATAAACTTACAGTACCATACTATATTGGGTCAGTTAAAACTTTAGTATACAATTTTGAGATACTCAAGGGAACGTATAGTAGAGGAGTACCTCTAGAGTTTTCAACAGGGCCAAATAGTCTATACATTGAATTACTGTACAAGGGCTTCACTATCGAGAGCGTTAGAGCTACAGTTAATGCTGAAACTAGGCTCGTGGGCTATGGTTCTTATGGAGAAGCCTATGTTGTAATGAATTATAGGTATGAGTATACGTACGTAAATACAATACAGAGAACAGGTTTTGAAAAATTTGTTCCAGAAGAAGCCATAACTGTAGAGATTGTTACTAGAACTTTTAATGGATTATTTAAAGCTGGAGGTACACTACCGTTTCCTTCACCAGTAGTCCTAGGGTATAGAGTAAGAGATAGTAGTGGAGAAAGCGAGTATAGAAGAGTTACCGTGAAATACCATAGAGGCACGGGATTAGTAGGCTATATAGAGGAGAGAATAAATTATTTGCGTAGATTATCTGGACGAAGTACTATGATAACTTACAAAGTCGTTCCATTTGCTAAAGCTCAGTGTAGTGAATTCTTATGGGCTCGGTGTAAAGGAGACTGTCCTAAAGAACCCGAAGACTTTACTAGAATATTCTTACCCTTCAGTCCAGTAACTATATATGGTATTATAGCTGGGTCTATAACTGTAAAAGCTTACTCGAACTTCAAAGGCTTTGGTACACTAAATATAAATGGTTACCTCCTATACCTATGGCCAACCTCCGTTGTTAATGATGAGCCAGACTATTATCCAGTACGTAATTATAAGGGGACTGGAAAACCAAATTATCTAGCATTTACTTACGCAAAAACATATCCTAGATCAGATGATTCATTGTTTAATGCATACTATCAATACACGCGATACGAGCCAGATAAAATGTATGGATACATACACATGGCGGATAGCGTACACTATGAATCTAGGGAGTCTGGTGATGAAAAAAGTATTTTTGGAGTTAAGTGTATGCATTATGCTTATGTAGAACACCTGATCTATAAATACAAGCAAATAGAATATAGAGGAGTAGAAGCCTATAATAGAATAATTCACCTCACTATACCCAATATGTCTTATGTATATAGCTACGCTAATTTATTGATGCCTCCTACACTAGTCCTCATGCAGAGCATTAACCCTAGTCTCTTAGTTAGTGGAGTAACCTACATGAACGTAGACCCAGTTATAGTAACTACAGTTCCCGAGGGTAGGGCAGAATACGTTATTGATGCAAAGTACAAGGGTAGGAAACTCTCTGGAGAAAAAATAGTAGCTCGTCTAAAGTATGGAGACGAGATAGTGAGTACTACGGAATCAGTATTCGATAGAAACGGTTTTGCTAAAATAGTTATTAGAGCACCTAGCATTGATGAATTATCTAAATTAGTTGGAGAAGACATGAGTGTAGGATACAATGTATCTGAGAGAGGAGAGGATAGAGTACCAGTTATATCATTTGATGTAGAATTCATTATTCCTTCAAAGAAAATGGTTAGCTATGCCACGCTAGAAGTTAAGATTGTATCGGGTATAGTTGGTAAAGTCGTTGCAATAGATTTCGACGTAGACTATGGAACAAATACTACGCTATGGCTTGGTACAAAGGTTATACAATCACATTATATGCCTAGAATACAGGATCCACGTATAGATAGAGTTCCTTCACAAATGATCCTATTTGTAGATAATAGTATAGAGAGTATAAGTGATAACTTATTTAGAGAACTAGGGTTAAACGCCAGCGTAGACCTCATAGTGATAAGTCTCGAAAATATTAGTGAGAGACACCGTATACACATAAACTCTACATCATATGCTAAACCACTTAAGCCCGGCAAGTACTTTGTTTATCTAGAAATAAACGTTACTCTATGGAGTGGAGAAACACTATCCTTTACTACAAAAGAAAAGATCATAGAAGTTAGTAGAAAGAATGTTACTAAACTAGACTTCTATATACCATTAACTCCTGTACTACGTGTACTTAAGATACTTGATGACTTAAGTTCTTGGAAAATACTTAATGTAGACTTGGCCTATCTAGTCGAGAACTTCGTTCACGCATTACCTGATGACCTTGTTAGCGCGTTTGGCCAACTCTTTGTCAATACAGGTATGCTACTCTATAGTGAAGCTGATAAGTATAAGGCTCAGTATAAGGAACAGTTCTTTGCAGATATATTGTTCAAGGACAAACCTATTGATGCAAACTATAGTTTCTACAACTACGTTAGAGACATGCTTGCTAAAAAGATTATGGAGCTAGGATACTATTTAATGAATGGAGGAAGGGATCCGAGTAAAATAAGAGAGCTTGCCATAGGCATAGCTACTGTAAAAGCACCTCTATTAATCACTAAGCGTTTTAGAGACGATATCTATGAATTCTTCATATATAAGCCATTACCTGAGTACAAGACTGGAGTATTCATAAGTAATCCGAGAGACCCATGGAATAAACTATATAGACTAATGCTTGTCCTGGCTTTTGTGAGTAATTTAAGACCCCATATAATAAGGCAGTTGAGAATTGGTGTAAAGTTTATAGCATTACTATCTTCTCTACAAGCCAAAGACTATATTATAAAGAATAAGATGTTCCCTGTAGGCAATGGATTAAGTAAATTATTTAATAAAATAGGCGATCTACTCGGCGGCGATAAAAGCATTATTGTAAAGACTGTAGGCAGAGTATTCCCATTTGTCCAGAGAACATTGAATGCACTAAAGATAGCTGCTTTTACATTAACTGGTATGGGGCTTAACATAGGTCTTACGAATGAAGAAATAAAGCAATGGCTTATGCAGAAAGGATATAGAGGAATAGACCTTGGCTACGCTATAGCCCACTTCTTTAAATTCTATAGATTCGTGTTATCAATTATAGTTAATGCCGCTGAAACAGATACTGTCTTTGAAATAGTATTCCATAGTGTTACACAATTCGCGTCTTGGCTCTTCCTTACAATGGTATTGATGAATACAAACTATATGTTAACTCCATTCTACCAGCAATTACTTGATGGAGAAGCTACTGACTCAATATATGATGCAATGTTTAAAGCTTATGTAGGCGATGGAGCGGCTAACGGAGTCTTCAAAATATTTGAAGTAATAGTGTCTAGTATGGGGCTTGCAGTAAACTTTTTCAGAGGCTTCGGTGGATTAATGGATTATGTCTCAGGATTAGCAACTATTAAAGCTTTTAAGAAACTCATTGGAAGTACTCCAGATAAAGACATATTCCTTCACTTACTCGCGACAAAGGGTGTTAAAGACGCTCTAGACTATGTATACGGGAATAATAAGCTACTTGGATTCATGGGCAAGTATGGTAGGGGATTTGTAAAAATTGGAGAACGACTCATTGCCGCTACTATAGCTCTAGTATTCATAGATATAATCTTTACACAATTAACTATAGCACTAACATCATACCATGTACTAAAACCCAGTATTACTTCACTTAAGAAATTCATATACGATTACTCTATGATTAGATTACTTGGAAAATATGGGTGCTACGATGATGTAAACATAGACCCTATGAATAGAAGTACTTATACTTGTAGCCCCAATCTAATAAATGCTATAAAGGGATTCTTTAGAATAGTATTCAATACACCAACATATCAACTAGGATATGGGCTTGAAACAATATATAGTAGAGACAAAGTATCGTTTAGAAACTATCCAATACAGCAGATGACGAGTATAAAATCTATAGATGAGCTAGAGAAGGAAATCATTGTTGTAACTAATAAACTTGTTGAAAACAATTACTTAGACCTTGACTCCTTTACTCAACTAGTTATGTATGATGAAAATGTTAGAGACCAGTTATACGATTACTATGTGAGAATACTGAGTAAGTCTGCAAACGACTATACACTCGACGACATATACGCTATTAACTTGATAAATAGGTATGAAATACTTATGAACGAGTTTATTGAAGAAGTCTATGCTATCTCTATAATGCCTGAAGAAGACTTTGAATCTCTAATAGACTTAGGCAATATAACTCTAGAAACTATTAATGAAATAAAATCGTTTAACTGGGGCCCATATACTGGAGTAAATGCTAAAGTATATCGTATTGAAATAGAGCCTATGTTTAAAGACGATAACCATATTGTTCTAAAGATAAAGAGGTATGGTAGTAGAGTAACTGGTAATCTAAAGCTCTATATATACTCTAGCGGATATACTATAGAGCCTGTGTTTACTTCAATAGACTTGAGTAGTAGAGAAACAAGTATCGATATCACTATCAAGGATAAAGGCTTTGGATCTAGTGTTCTAACTTTCAGTATTGTTGATGAAGAAAAAGGTAATGTAATAGCATCTACTACAGTCATAGCTGGCTCAATAGACTACTTCAACACCGTATCCTATAGGTCTTCCCTAGGAGATATACTGTCTATTAAACAACTTAATGTAGTAAAGGATAGAGATGGATTACTAGAAGTTAGGGATATAGGCAATAATATAATGATTATAGAATCTAGTAAACCAGTATCTTTAAAGACATTCGATGGAATAGGTTTGATAAGGACTATTAAAGTCAATGAAGAAAACTACATAACCATAGTTAGAACAATAAATTGTAGTAAAGCAGTATTCTCGTTATCAAATACTATACAAGTTAACACAGTTACTCTAAAACCAGGTGAAGGAGCGCCACCTATTATGAATCAAGTAGTTATTATAACAGTATCGGCTGGAGCAGTATCAGCTATTACATTATTCATTCTAAAGTTCCTACTAAAGAAGATATAGTTTTCTTCCCCTTCTCCCTGTACTATTTACCATATACCAGCTACTCCTAGAGCTAGTCCTATTACGATAGCTATTGCAAGAGATAGTAGTGGATGGAATTTGAATATTGTTATAGATACTATTGTGAATACAACTATTGCTGTAACAGCTATTAACTGTGGTATACTTGAGAGCATAGTATAGGTTTCTTTCGCTGTACTATAGAGAGCTAGCGTTATAAGGCCTATAACAGCCGCCTTCAATCCATTCAATACTGCTTGTACATACTTATTACCCATATACGCTGATAGAGAATACACTATTAACGAGATTATAGTGAATGGAGGTAGTACTACAGCTAGTGTTGCTACAAAAGCTCCTATAGGCCCAGCTAGTTTAAATCCTACATAGGTAGCAGCGTTAACTGCTACAGGCCCTGGAGTAGAACCAGCTATAGCAACTATATTCAAATACTCTGTCCTACTAATCCATCCAGCATCTTCTACTATCTCCCTCTCTATTAGAGGGAGTATAGCCCATCCTCCGCCGAAGCCTACTATCCCTATTTTAAGGAATCTAATGAATAGATCAATTAGTAGGGGTATATTGACCAATTCCTAAGTGCCTCCATATACTCTATAAACTGTTTCTTATTTAGAGTCAAACTATAATACATAGTTAGTGGTTCATAGAGTTTTCTAGAGATCACTATATAGTGTTTTATAAAAAACTTTTATTTCACAACCTAAATATATGGATTGTGCTTGAGGCTCGTTATTAATGGTGTACTATTACAGCTTTAGCTAAATAGGTGGTCGTAGTTGATTCCCATACTAGTACTAGTTATAGTTGTTGTAATTGCTGTAGCAGCGTTATTTATTGGGTTAGCCTATAGTGTGTCGACTAAGTTATTGAAGCCTCCTAGGAGAATTGGTGAATGGAGTCCAAGGGATCTCGGATACGATTATGAAGAACTAAGTATTAACGTAGGTGATATTGTTTTAAAGGGATGGCTTATATCTCGTGGAGGAAGTAAAACAGTTATAGCTTTACATGGCTATACCTCTAGTAAATACGATGAAGGCTATATGAAGCCAGTAATTAAGATGTTAGCTGATAATGGATTTAATGTTGTTGCATTAGACCTTAGAGGACATGGAGATAGTGGTGGAGAATATACTACACTTGGTTATCTAGAAGTAGATGATATGGTTAAAGTAATTGACTGGCTTACCGAGAATAAAGGAAGTTTTGTAGAAAGCATTGGAGTTATAGGTTATTCGATGGGGGGCGCTATAGCTATAATGCTTGCTGCTAGAGATAAGAGAGTTAAAGCTGTTGTAGCCGATTCTCCCTACATGGATATAATAGCTAGTGGTAAAAGGTGGATAAAGAGGCTTAAAGAGCCTTTAAGGAGTATACTACTAGCTCTATATCCATTGATAGTCTACTTTACTAGAAAAAGGTCTAGAGTAGATATAGAGGCTCTAAAGATACATAGGTATGCTGATAAAATTAGTCAGCCAATACTATTGGTCTGTGGTAGAAACGATGACCTCGTCTACGTTGATGAAATAGAGAAGTTCTACGACTTAGTGAAGAAGTATAGTAGAGAAGCAAGTATATGGGTTACAAGCTCTAGACACGTTTCCACAATAAAAGATTACCCTGGCGAATACGAGTCTAAAGTTATAGGTTTCTTCAAGAGGTGGTTGTAGTGGATAAACCTCCTATAAAAGCAATACTCCTCTTCCTAGGACTAATGGTTTTATTCTACTTCGCTGGATTCTATATGATTGCTGCAATACTTGATATACTCCATAAGGAAGGCCTTATACCCGGTACAGAAGCTGATTGGAGAGTTTATGCAGGCTTACTGCGTACTATACCACAGGTTATTGGGCTAGGACTATCGTTTCTATGGGGTGTTTTAGCAGATAAAATGGGTAGGAGAAAGGTATTGTTTGTATTAGGGATTCTAATGGCTCTGGGGCTTCTAGGCGTATCTCTATCGATAAACTATATACAGTTAATGATATCTTTTACAGTATTCAGTATTGCTATGATAGGAGTTAGTCCAGTAATATATGCTTTTATAGCAGATGTTGTTCCATCGGAGAAGAGGGGTGCTGGTTATGCAGTATATTATGCTGCAAGTGTCTTCGGTATGGCTGTAGGACTTGTAATGGCTGGTATATTCCTTGAGTGGAGGCTAGCGTATTTATCAACGGCCATTCTAGTATTCTTGTTTGCTACACCATTATTTATTGTATCAAGGGGGATTACTATAGGGTATGTTGAGAAAAAGGAAGTGGGAGAATATGGTCTTAAGAAAGCATTGTCTGCTACAATAAAGCCTACTGCTCTCCTTATACTAGTACATATAATACCATGGACTATGCCGTGGGGGATGCTTAGCTTATTTGCAGTAGACTATATTCAGACTAGATGGGGTGTTTCAAAGGAATCAGCTACTCTCATAGTATCGTTGGCGGTACTATCTATAGCCATAGGACATATAGTGGGTGGCATGATTAGTGATAAACTAGTTAAAAAAGGAGATCCTCTTGCAAGACCAAAAGTGTCAATAGCTGGTATATCTATTGGCTACCTAACTATGCTGGCTATGCTAGCCTATCCATACCCCTATGGAGTAGAGACTATGGCTACACTATTGCCTCCAGCACTACTAGCTATATCAGGCATGATGTTCACTACATTTGCATATCCCAATATAAGCTCTGTATTAAGTGATGTAATAGAGCCAGAGTATAGAGGTACAGTATTCTCTATCTACAACGTATTAAATACTGCTGGATGGGCTATAGGGCCCTTTGTATACCCTGTTATAGTAAAGTACTTAGTAGACCTAGGAGTTCCAACAAATAATGCATTAATGAATGCAGCAATAGCTATAGTATCTCTATGGCTAGTATGTATAGTGTTCTGGATAATAATTGCAAAAACTTATCCCAGAGATAAAATAACGTATGAGAAATAACACATTAACTATAACTGGCTACACCAACATTTTTAATTCTCTAAAATTCTTTCTAAAATTCTTTATTCGTACACTAACAATATTGAAGTATATATTCTCTTGGAAGAAATATGTATTGTATATATTCGTTGATATACTAT